>CAJTKV010000032.1 GCA_910577075.1 uncultured Bacilli bacterium | reverse complement strand
TTGGAGTAATGTAAAAACTATTAAAGTTAAATAAAAAGCCATTAAGGCTTTTTTATTTGCAAAAGAAAGATAAATATTGTATGATAGTAATCACAAAAAAGGGGGAAATACTATGAAAACATTAGAATTAGAGCAGATGTTTTCTGAACATTTTGAAGAAAAGTGTAAGTTAGATAATATAAGTATAGAATATCCTGAATTGAAAGATATAAAATATAAGAGAAATTATGATAGATTAGTCTATGAAACATTGCATTCTAATCCTATTGAAGATAATGAGAATTATGAAAAGATGGACGAAGCAGATATTATAAATGAGGCCCTTAATATCGTACATTATCTCTTAGGAGATGCAGTCAGTAGAGATGAACTAATCGAAGCTGCTAAAATTATTTATCCCAATGATTCGAAGGAAGTAATGGATGGTACTTGTTGCAATGCCACATTACTTGATGAAAAAACTGGTAAACTGGAAACAAAAGATATCATCTTTATTCCAAAACTTTCTAATACAGCATCAATTGTCTGTACTGTTCATGAATTATTGCATTATTTCGAAAGAGCAGATCGAATAAGAACATATGATAACTATCGACTAGTTGAAACTATGTCTCAGTTAGGAGAAGCCATAGATCATATCTTTTAGAACAACAGGGAATAGAAAAGAACTTAGTTAACCGCATTAGAGCAATAAGAATATCTTGTATGAAAGTTCAACAACAAGGATTATTGATGTATAAAGCAAATCCCTTATTTGCACGCATGCTCAAAACAGAACCAGAATTAAAAGATGCTTATAATTATGAATTTGGAAGAGATTATTCTACGCTTGTTGGATTTGTCAATCAAGTTAATCTAATGAATAGGTATTTTGAGGACTATAAGACCTTCTTAGCAAAGCTAAATAGTTTATATAAGGGAGATATTAAGACTCAAGATATCCTCGATTATTATGGAATTGATATAAGAAAATCAAGAGTCGTCGAACCAGCTATCTCATTGATAAAAGAGTATAAGTAAGAAACTAAGAGAATTATTCATTAATTCTCTTTTTATTATGCTAAAGTACGCACAAAAGTTGGATTATTACCATACAATAAAGTGAGTAATGAAAAGGAGGGAGAATAATGAATAAATGTTGTAATAATACTTCTGGTGCTGCATTCATATTAGTACTATTCATACTATTAATCATCATCGTAGGGGCTTTTATCTAGAGTGGAGGTGAATAATATGTGTTGCAATTCTCATTCCTCAAATAATACATGTAGTAATGGAAATTATGGAAATACATTTTTCATCATACTAGTATTATTTATTCTACTTGCAATTATTGTTAGTTCAATATATGCATATTAATTAAGAGGCGATGCCTCTTTTATTATGAAAAAAATGTAAAAAAATGTCTATAACTCCAAAAAAATACTTTTGAAACTGATTTTTTTGGAGTTATAAAGTATATTTGAATAAATTTCATTAATAATCTTATATACATTTATTTTCTTTAATAAATGTATATAAAATGATAAAAAGTGTCGAAAAGCACTACTTTGAGAGACTTTCTCTCCTAAGTATTGCAAAGATGGTGTAAAAATGGTATTATAATGGCGAGAAAGAGTAAATAGGAAGGACTTTTTGATATGTTATTACAATTTAAATTTAAAAACCATAAGTGTTTTTATGATGAAACTATTTTAGATTTAACGGCGACTCAAGAAAAGAGGCATCTAGAAACAACAATTGATGTTAAAGGAAATAGAATACTACCAGTTATTGAAATTCATGGTGCTAATGCTTCAGGTAAGAGTAGTTTGTTAGAAGCTATAAATTTTATGTTTTCTTTGATTAGAAAATCTAGTAGAGCAGATGTTAATAGAAGTATTCGTACGAAACCATTTGCATTTAGCAATGAAACCCTAAAAACTGATAGTGAATATGAAATTTCTCTTTGTTTAGGCGAATATGAGTATAGATATGGATTTTCCGTTAATAGGAATGCTTTCACAGAAGAATGGCTATATAAAAAGAAATTTTCCAATAATTCTCGAGTTGTGCAAAAAGTTATTTTTGAACGAGTAAATAATGATGTAGAGTTTGGACCTTCTTATGATAAATATAAGAAAACATGGGATTTGTTTGGCAATAGTTTAAATAATAATACGGATAAGTTGTTGATATTAAGCACAGCAGCTATTAAAGAACAAACTGGAGAATTAAGAGATATTTATGATTATATTTGTAAATCTAATTATCGAATCAATAATTTTTTCGATGAAGATACAAGTATAGATATCCTTACACAAAATGACATAGTTTATGATAAGTTTCAACAAGTTATTAAAGAAATAGATCCTTGTTTGTTAGGAGTTAAAATCGAAAAAGTTGATGAAGATTCAGATGATGAATCTTATACAATAAGCGGAATTCATAGAAATTTAGACAATCCTAAAGAAACAATTTTATTGCCATTCGGTCATGAGTCGGCTGGAACAATGAAAATATTTAATATTTTACCTAAGATCTTGTGGAATTTGGAACTTGGAGGACTTTTATGTATTGATGAGTTAGATATTCAATTTCATCCTTTTTTATTTAAAAAAATTGTTAACATGTACAAGGATAAGGATATTAATAAAAATAATGCTCAGTTGATCTATACATCACATTCTACAATGTTATTTAATAATAAGGATAATAGAAGAGATCAACTATATTTAGTTGATAAAGATGAATTTGGTAAATCTAAGTTATATTCACTTTCAGAATTTAAAAATGTTCGAATTGATACAGATTATGAGAAAAACTATTTTGCTGGTAATTTCGGAGCAATTCCATTTAGTAAAAAGTAGGTGATGAAATGCCAAATGATAATTTACATAAGCGTAGAAATGATGAGAGACAACGAAGAAAGACAGATATAAAGAATCAGAGAAAGGGTACTTGGCTCATTGTTACTGAAGGAGAAAAAACAGAACCGAATTACTTTGAAGAAGCCATAAAAGACTTTAATAATGGTTTAAATGAAGATGAGAAAATAAAATTAGATATAATGGGACAAGGAATGAATACTTTGTCATTGGTGAAATCAGCAGAAGAGTTTGTCTATGAAGTGGATAAATATAGAAATAAAACACCTATTTACAGCAAAGTTTTTGTAGCGTTTGATAAAGATAGTTTTGATGATACTTTATTTGATGAGGCTATTAAATTCTGTGAAAATCAAGGGTGGATTCCTTTATGGTCAAATGAGGCTTTTGAATTATGGTTTATGTTGCATTTTAATTATAATGATGCTGCTTTATCAAGAAATTTATATAAAGAAAAAATAGAAGAATATTTTAAAACTAGTGGTTTAAAATATAAATATAAGAAAAATGATAAAGACATCTATTCATTACTAAAGCAATATGGTTCTTTAGAAAAAGCAATAGAGCGTGCTAGAAAACTTCATTTAGAAGAGCATAAAAATGATAAACCTTCTGAATCTAATTGTTGTACCACTGTTTATAAGTTCTTTGAAGATTTAGATGAAACAAAAAAATATTAATATTAAAAAATGTTAAAATAATAATTCTTATTGCTATACTATATATAGTAGGAGAATTCGGAAGAATCCAACTAAGAAGCAAATATTGTTGCATAAAAAAGCGGGTCTGTTTTATTTTGAGTTCAAGCAGCTCTCCCTTTATATTATGCATGCATCAATGTGCATTTATGTTTTTTGTAAAGAAGCGCTTAAAACCACAAGGGCTTTTTTATTTGTTTGTCTTGCCTGATGTCATTAGCAAAATTTGTTGATATTTGGTTGCTAAAATGTATTTTTAGTAATAATATAGAATATGTATTGCATAATAAATACATTTGTTATAAAATATCATTATGTGTAGAAGTTTTAGAACTTTTTACATACAGTGTAAAAAAATTGAGTAAAGTATATAAAAATTAAGCATTTTTTAATAAAAATGGTTATTTTTTTGATATACTATATACGAACTAGACAGTTCGATTTGCATTTGATTTACAAATGTGCTATTATATACCTCGATTAACAAGGGAGAAGTTAGTGTGAAAGGGAGAAGAGACATGAATGATACAACAGTAATGAGTGAGTCTATTAGCTTATCTAAGAGTGCTTATTTAAAGTTTAAACGCCTATTTGATATATTAGTAAGTGCAGTAGCTTTAATAATTCTTTCGCCAATTTTACTAGGTGTTATAATAGCGATTAGAATAGAGAGCAAGGGTAAAGCTATATTTACTCAAGATAGAATTGGTTTAAATGGAAAGGTATTTAAACTATATAAGTTTAGATCAATGATTGAAAATGCTGATGAAGAATTATATCAAATGCTAAAGTCAAATAAAAAGATAAGAGAAGAATATAGAGTTAATAAGAAACTTAAAGATGATCCAAGAATAACTAAAGTAGGAAAATTCATTAGAAAATTATCTATTGATGAATTACCTCAATTAGTAAATGTCTTTAAAGGTGAAATGTCCTTAATTGGTAATAGACCTTATTTACCTCGAGAAAAAGAGGATATGGGAGTTTATTATAATGATATTATCATGAGTAAACCAGGTATAACGGGACTATGGCAAACAAGTGGTAGAAGTAATACAACATTTAAAACAAGATGTAAAATAGAGGCAGAATATTCAAAATCTATGAGTTTAAGAATGGATATTAAGATTTTCTTTAAAACTTTTATAGTAGTATTTAAAGGATTATGATATAATTAGATAGCAGAGTGAGAGTACTTAACTATATGCAAAGTTCTGCATATAGTTTTTTTTGAATAAATTTAAAAAATTAATATATGAAAGGAGATAACAAATCTTATGGAACTGAATATTAAACAGGAAAAAATATTAGGTGATAATCAAAGAATAACAATTCTTAATACTGTTATAGATGTTTTAAATATGAAAGAAACAATAGTGTTAGTAGAAAAATATATTAAAACAAAAACTCCTTTACACTTAATGGGGGTAAATGCTGATAAAATAAATGAGGTTAATCAAAATGAACTGATGAAAGAAATCGTAAATAGCTGTGGAATTATTAATGCTGATGGTGCCTCTGTGGTTTTAGCTAGCAAATATTTGAAAAAGAAGCTTCCTGAACGTGTTGCAGGAATCGATTTAATGCAAGAACTTGTTAAATTGAGTGCGGAAAAAGGGTATAGCGTTTACCTATTGGGAGCGAAACAAGATGTTGTGGAGCAGACTAAAGAAGTTTTGTTAGAAAAATACAATAAATTAGAAATAAAAGGTATACACAATGGATATTTTAAAGAAGAAGATTGGAAAGACATTTCTAAGGAATTGAAAAAGAAAAAACCAGATATTGTTTTTGTAGGAATTACCTCTCCAATGAAAGAATATTTAATTGAATTTTTGCAAAATGATGGCAATACCTGTGTATTTATGGGAGTGGGAGGTAGTTTTGATGTTATTTCAGGTAACATTCCTAGAGCACCAAAATGGATGCAAAAGTTAAATTTGGAATGGCTTTTTAGAGTTATTCAGGAACCAAAAAGATTATTTAAAAGATATTTTGTTGGGAATACTGTTTTTATAAAAAATATAGTTAAAGAAAAACATAAAAAGTAGGAAAAAATATGAAAAAAATAAAGAAAATATTAGGTTATTTATTGTACGTAATCTTGGGTAGTCATCTACCACACTATCAATTAGGAATGAAGTGGCCAACATCAAAATTCATAAGATTCCTATCCGCTAAGATGATTTTTGACAATTGTGGCAAAAATATTGATTTAGGGCGAAAAGTGAAATTATCATTTAAAACAAGCATTGGTAATAATTCAGGTATAGGCGATAATAGTTTTTTACAAGGAAAAATCACTATAGGAAATGATGTTATGGTTGGACCAGAGTGCATGTTTATTGCATCGAATCATAATTTTGATAACTTGGCAATCCCTATGAATAAACAAGGAGAAGTAGAGAGAGAAATAGTGATTGGTAATAATGTGTGGTTAGGAGCAAGATGTATTATTCTTGCAGGCACAATCGTTGAAGACGGAGCAATTATTGCTGCAGGTGCTGTTGTATCCGGACATGTTAAGAAAAACAGTGTAGTTGGTGGAGTTCCTGCAAAGTTGATTAAGTATCGAAAATGAGGGATTTTATGAGAGTTTTAATGGTCGGTGTTGATGAAAAAAGATATGGTGGTATGTGGACGGTTGCAAATAATTATATAAAAAATAAAAAATTCAATGAAAAGGTAGATTTGGATTATGTCGCAACATCAACGAATGGTAATGCATTTAAAAGATTGTTTTTTATGTTTAAAGGTTTTAAAAAAATAAAAAGAATTCTTAAAAATAAAAAAATTGATATAGTTCACATTCATATGGCAGAAAGAGGTAGTACCTTTAGGAAAGGGCATATTGCAATGATGACCAAAAAAAAAGGCTGTAAAGTTGTTGTTCAATTACATGCAGGACCCTTTATGGCATGGTATAATACATTAAAGGAAAGTAAAAAGAAAAAGATCGTGAAAATCTTTGAATGTTCCGACAAAGTTTTAGTTTTAGGAGAATATTGGAAAAAAGAATTAGCTTCAATAATTAATCCAGATAAAATGGAAGTTTTATATAATGGAGTCCAAATACCAAATAGAAACCTTTTTGATATTTCTAGTGAAAATATTGTCTATATGGGAGTATTAAAAAGAGAAAAGGGAATTTATGACTTGATTGACGCCATTGAAAGCATTAATGAAAAAATTCCTCAAAATATAAAGGTATTATTATGCGGTAATGATTTAGAGGGCGATATTGCGGCCCTTATAAAAGAAAAAAAATTAGAAAATAGAATAAAATTGCTTGGTTGGATAGATGAACAAAAAAGAGATGATGTATATAGAAAGTCTTTAATAAGTGTTCTACCATCTTATTTTGAAGCTTTGTCTATGACGATAATCGAAGCTATGTCCTATGGAATACCGATAATTACCACGAATATTTCGACAATGAGGGAGATATTGGGCGAAAAAGCTATGCTAGTGAAACCAGGAAATGTTAAGCAACTTGCCAATAGTATTTTGAAAATAGTTAACGATAAAGAAAAATTAAATGAAATGAGCAAAGATGAATACAATATAGTTTGTAAAAAATTTAGTATTGAAAATAATATAGCACAAACTTTAGATATTTACAGTAACTTGATGGAGAGTGATTAATATGAAAAAAGTAATGTTAGTATTTGGAACAAGACCAGAGGCAATAAAAATGTGTCCATTGGTAAATGAATTAAAATCTAGAGATAAAATGGAAGTTGTCGTATGTGTCACTGGGCAACATCGACAAATGTTAGATCAAGTATTAAAGGCTTTCGATGTAGAACCTGATTTTGATTTATCTGTTATGAAAGATAAGCAGACATTATTTGATGTAACAATTAATATATTGGAAAGAATAAAGGAAGTTTTAGAATCAGTTAAGCCAGATGTGGTTTTAGTTCACGGAGATACAAGTACGACATTTGTAACATCATTAGCATGTTTTTATTTACAAATACCCGTTGGTCATGTCGAAGCGGGTTTGAGAACATATGATATATACAGCCCTTACCCCGAAGAATTTAATCGTCAGGCGGTAAGCATAATAAGCAAATATAACTTTGCTCCTACAGAAATGGCAAAACAAAATTTACTTAAAGAGGGTAAAAAAGAAGAAAATATTTATGTTACAGGAAACACCGTTATTGATGCACTTAAGACAACTGTTAATGAAAGTTATACTAATCCCCACTTAGAGTGGGCAAAAGACAGTAGATTAATCATGATAACTGCTCATAGAAGAGAAAATCTAGGAGAACCTATGAAAAATATGTTCCGTGCAATAAAAAAGGTTATTGATGAACATCCCGATGTAAAGGCTATATATCCAATTCATATGAATCCAATTGTTAGAGAAACTGCAGATGCTATTTTAGCAGGGGATGATAGAATTAGAATTATTGAACCATTAGAAGTTTTAGATTTTCATAATTTTATGGCTAAAAGTTATATGATTTTAACTGATTCTGGAGGAATACAGGAGGAAGCTCCATCATTAGGAAAACCTGTTTTAGTTATGCGCGATACTACAGAAAGACCTGAAGGAATCGAAGCTGGCACACTGAAACTTGTTGGTACAGATGAAGAAGTTATTTATTCGACTTTTAAATTACTTTTGGAAAATAGTGAAGAATATGATAAAATGAGTAAAGCTAGTAATCCTTATGGAGACGGATTCGCTTGTAAAAGGATTGCAGATATTTTAGAAAAAGAATAGTTGGTTTAATGAAAAAGTATTGGAGGTGAATAATTTGAAAGTTAATTTAATTACAAGGCATGCTGTTCCAAATTATGGATCGCTTTTGCAGACCTTTGCTACTTATGAAGTGCTAAAATCTTTGGATTGCGATTGTCAAATAATTGATTATATTAGAGAAGATGAAAAGTCTAACGGCATATGTTTAGCTCTCTTAAAAAGAAATACCAAATGGAATAAAAATTTTTTTAGACGATTCATTTTTGTTACATACAATGGAATAAACTATAGGCTAATGTATTACTTATTTAAAAAAAGAAATAATTTTCTGGCGATGAATAAGACTAAAGAATATAATTCTATTGAAGAATTGAAAAAAGACGTTCCTGAAGGCGATGTTTTTTGCTCTGGAAGTGATCAACTATGGGGAAGTGTTGGATCTAGCGACTATGACCCGGCGTATTTTTTAAAGTTTGTTCCAAAAGAAAAAAAATGTATATCATATGCTGGAAGCTTTGGTACGGACGTTATTTGTGATGAACTTTCTAAAAAACTTTGTGAATTATTTGAAGATTATTCATCCATATCTGTTAGAGAGCAAAGTGCCAAGAATATTTTATCTAATCAAAAGATTAAAAGTGAAATTGTGTTAGATCCAACTCTTTTGCTCGAAAAGAAGCAGTGGCAACAACAATTCGAATTAAAAAATAACGAGAAGTCAAAGTATATATTAATATATCAACTACATAACAATAAGGAATTTGATAACTATGTAAAAAATTTGGCCATAAGAAAAAAAATGAAAATTTTTAGAATAACCTCTACTTTATATAATGCTTTTAAAAAAGGCAAAAAGTTTTATTTACCTTCAGTTGGAAAGTTTTTAGATTGTTTTTATAATGCACAGTACGTCATTACAGACTCCTTTCATGGGACTGTATTCTCAATAATTTTTAACAAGCAATTTGCAAACATTTCTCCAGGAGTAACTAGTACAAGAATCGATAATTTATTAAAAACTTTCGGATTGTCAGATAGAATGCTACATAGATACGACGACTTTGAATTACTTGATAAAGACATAGAATGGAAATCGGTTAATAAAAAACTATCAAGCTTAAGAGAAGAATCAGTAGAGTGGCTAAAAAAGTCAATAGATTCTTAATAAGTTTTGTCTAAAGAACATAAGAAGGAGAAACCACTATGGAATTGTCAATTATTATCCCGGTGTACAACACGCCAATAAATATTCTTGAAAGATGTATAGAATCTATAAAAAAGATTGAAAAAATTAATTATGAGATAATCATTGTTAATGATGGCTCAACTAAAGAAAAATCAGAGCAATATCAAAAATTAATAGACAGTAATATATTTGTTTATGACAAAAATAACGGAGGAGTAAGTAGCGCCAGAAATTATGGAATAGATAAATCTAAGGGAAAATATATAATGTTTGTTGATTCCGATGATATTATTTTTTCAGAAGTATTAGATTCAAAAATATTGCTTGATAGTTACGATATTATATTTTATAATGAAACTATAGTAAAAGATAATGGAAAAAAAATTATTCAAAAAGAGTTAAGATGTGGTGGCGGAAAAATAGATGCACAAAAAATTTTGGAAGAATTTATTCTCTTTTCAGCTTTTCACAGTCCATGTAGTAAACTCTTTAGAAAAAGTTTAATTAAGAGTAATAATATTATGTTTGATGAAAACATGATTCAAGCCGAGGATGCAATTTTTAATTTAAGATTTTTACAAACGAATCCTTCCTGTTACTACGTTAACAGCACCTTATATGGTTATTATTACTCGTTAGATAATTCTCAAGGGAGATTAAAAAAAGACGCAAAAAAAAGAATTTCTAATGCAGAATATTTGTTTGAAGAAATGATTAAGATCAACACTAAAAATTTTAATAACAGTCAACATTTTTTAGAACAAATTAATTATAGATACGTTAAATGTATGTTTACAATTTGTACAGAACTTTTAACTATAAATCTTAAAGATAAACAAAAATTTTTAGAATACATTTCCGCTAATATAGATAGATATTGCAAGATTGGAATTGAATGCTCTAAATCTACTTCTATTAAAAAGTTTTTAATAAAAAAGAAATTGTGGATTATTATAAAAATATTATCTAAGATTAGAGAAATGAAAATAAAAATTATAAAATGAGAAAATTTGGAGGGGTAGTATGCAGGTATATTTGATTGTTTTTTTTCTATCTACTTTATTTTTATATTTTAGCGAAAAATTTAAAGGGAAAAAAATAAAAAGATTTTATTTGTTTTTAGGACTTATTTTGCCATGCTTTTTAGGGGGGATTAGGCACTATTCTATTGGTACAGATGTATCAGTATATTTAAAACCGTTATACCTAAATGTACTGACTTCTTATAGTTTCACTAATTTCCTTTCTTCATGTTGGTGGGATATATGGACGTATAAACACGTAGCAAATTTTGAGTATGGATTTAATTTAATTGTATATTTTGTAACTAGATGGACGGAGAATTTTCAATTATTAATGTTTACAATTCAAACTTTGATAATATTGCCCATTTATTTTGGTTTAAAAAAATACAAAGAGCTTGAAGGAAAAACTTGGTTTGCAATGTTAACTTTTTACCTTCTTTTATATAATAATTCATACAACGTTATGAGACAATATATTGGTATATCAATGCTTTTCTATGGTGCTAGTTGTCTTTTGAACGAAAAGAAAACCATTAAATTTTTTGTGTTCTTAACTATAGCTTTTTTATTTCATAAATCTTCTTTAATGGGTATTGCTATTTATATATTGTATAAAATTTTTAACAGCAAATCAAAAAATGGAACAAAACTTATAATTGGAGAACATAAGTTAAACGTAAGAAATATATTTATTGTTATGCTGTTATTGATAGGAATATTGATGATAAGTAACCTAAGTCAAATTGTTGAATTACTGGACTATATAGGGTTGACTAGATATATAGGCTATATCAGCGGAGAGGTATACTTTAAATCTACAAATTTAATAAAGATTTTACCAGTAATTTTTCTTTTTATTTTAAATCGAAAATCCTTTTTTACAAAATCAAAAAATTCCCATCTATTAGTAATATTTTTTTGTATTGATTTTTTATCAACATATTTATCCTCTGTTAATATCTATGCAGCAAGAATTGGCTATCTTTTTCAAATATTCAGTATAATAAGCTATACTCATATAGTTTTTTCTACGGAAAATAAAATTGTGAAAAGATTTAACAAGATTTTTATGTTGGCATATTTGATTTACTATTGGTACTTTACTTATGTTCAAGGAGGTGCCGGGCATACCGTTCCTTTTATGCCTTACTGGAACTAGTTGGAGGAATATAAAATTATGAAAAAAGTATATTTAAAAGCGTATTTAAAAAGAAATTTAGGAGATGATTTATTCTTAAAAATTCTTTGCGAAAGATATAATTGTTCTTTTATTATTAATAATAATCCTAGAATCAAATATAAAGGATTCTGCAATAATCTCACATCAAATAATTCGTTAATTATTTATTCAATATATAAACTTTTATCTATGTTCTTCCAAGATTATAATTTTCTTGAAAAAAGAATTGCTCGAAAATGTGATTTGATGGTGACAATAGGTGGTTCTATTTTTATTGAAAATAGTGCTCAAAGTCAAGAACAATTAAAAAGGATATGTGATATTTATAATTTGAAGATTGATAAATTAATACTAGGGGCTAATTTTGGTCCATATAAAACTAAAGAATTTAAGCAAGTAATAGAACAAAAGATATTTAATAATTGTATAGATATAAGTTTTAGAGATAACTATTCTTATAAATTGTTTTCATCTTTAGCTAATGTTAGGAGTAATCCTGATATCATATTTTCATTAAATATAAATAAATTGACTTTAAAGAACGAAAAGAAAGTTGTTATTTCGGTAATAAATTGTAAAAATCGTGACATAGATTCTAAAATGTATGAAAATAAAATAGTGGAACTAATAAAATATTTCGATAGTGAAGAATATGAAACTGTGCTTATGTCTTTTTGTCAATATGAGGGTGATGAAGAAGCAATAGAGAATATATTTGACAAAATTAAATATGAAAAATTTAAAAAAAATATTAGTAAATATTTTTATAGGAATGACATTGATCAAGCTTTGGAGGTGCTAGCGAAATCAAGCATAATAGTAGGATCTCGTTTTCATGCAAACATTTTAGGATTAAAAATGAAAAAAATAATTGTGCCTATTGCATACAGTGACAAGACTGTTAACGCCTTAAATGACTTAGGATATAAAGGGAAAATATATGACGCAAGAAACCTAAATTGCTTTGTTTTAAATGATGAGTTCAAGAAAAATTTAAAATACAAGTGTGATGTTTCTAATGTGGTTTTTGAATCAGAAAAGCATTTTGAAAAATTGGATTCAATTTTACCAAGGAGGCGAAAAAATGGAAAATGAAGAAAGCATTCAAAGGAAGAGTGGGGCTATTTTATCATATGTAGCAATAATTGTTAATACCCTCATTCAAATTTTATATACGCCTTTTTTATTGAGAATGCTAGGACAAAACGAATATGGATTATACTCTTTAGTTTCATCTATTATAGGGTATTTGACTGTCTTAGATTTGGGTTTTGGTAATGCCATAATCGTTTATACGTCTAAGTTTAGATCTCAAAAAAAATATGATGAAGAAAAAAAATTACATGGTATGTTTTATGTTATATTCTTTTTAATAGGAGTCATTGCTGGAATACTTGGATTAATCTTATATTTTAATGTTGAAAATATTTTTGGCGCGACATTAACTTCTAATGAGTTGTCAAAAGCAAAAATGATGATGTTGATTTTATCTTTCAATTTATTCGTTACATTTGCTTTTTCAATTTATTCATCAATATTAAGTGCATATGAAAGATTTACCTTTAAGAAATTGATATCAATTTTGAGTTCATTATTAAAACCATTAATAATGATTCCGTTTTTATTCTTGGGATTTAAATCAATTACTCTAATTATAGTCATAACAATAGTAAATATATTGGTCTGCCTTTCAAATTATGTTTATTGTAGAAAAAAACTGAAAATTAAAATAAAATTTTGTGGTTTTGATAATAAAATATTTAAAGTTATTTTTGGATATTCGATATTTATATTTTTAGGTGAAATAGTGGATAAGATTAATTGGAGCGCTGATCAATTTATTTTAGGTGCAGTTTCTGGTACCGCTGCGGTTTCGATTTATTCTATCGCCTCTCAGTTGAATAATATGTTTATATCTTTTTCAAGTATAATGAGTGGCATTTTTCTTCCAAAAATATCAAAAATGGTAGCAAAAAATGTTAGTGATAAAAAACTTAGTGATGAATTTATAAAAATTGGAAGAATACAGTTTTACATTATATTCTTAATGTGCAGTGGATTAGTTCTATTTGGCAAAAAATTTATTTCTCTATGGGCTGGGCCTCAATATGATACCTCGTATTATGTCTCTCTTATCTTAATTATTCCTGTGTGTGTCCCTCTTATTCAAACTCTAGGCTTAAGTATAATGCAAGCTAAAAATAAGTATAGTTTTAGAGCAGTCGTTACATTTATTATGGCTTTCGTTAATATTGGTATTAGTATAATTTTAGCAAAACATTTTGGCCCTGTTGGTGCAGCCGTTGGTACAGCGTTTTCTTTGATTGTTTGTAATATCATTGTATTAAATATATATTATAGTAGAATTTTAAAGCTGAATGTTATGGGATTTTGGAAAGAAATATTTAAGGAAATAATATTTTTTGTTATACCAATAGTAATTATATTGGCAATCATGAACTTAATTAGTATTGATGGCTGGTTTGGCTTAATTATTTTTTGTGGAGTATATGTCATTCTATATTGCCTTACAGCCTATTTCCTTGTTATGAATAAATATGAAAGAGGGCTAGTTGTTCAAATAATAAAGAAATTCATTTGATTATATAGCAAAGATATAATATAATTTAAATTATAAAGTTAGGGGATATCTATGAAAGAAAAAATAAAAAAGATTCCAATAGTTGGTAAGATACTACTAAACATAAAGGCTCATTCTGTTTTTAGAAATGATAGAAGGTTTTTTTTAAAAAATTTTATAAATGGTAAAAGAGATTCTTCTTCTATTGAATATGATATGCTTTTAGAAATTCATAAACTTGAGAAAGGCATGGCATGCAAAACTCTAAGACCTTTTGGAACAAAAAAAGTTGAAAAAATAATATTATTAATTAAGGAATATGAAAAAAAAGGCTTTGCACAAATGAAATCGTTTGCTTATAATTTGGCCATTAGTTCATTGGTGGAATATAAAAATATATATGATACAAACGGATGGACAGATAAAGAAGAATATAAAATTGTATTGGAATTCCTTAATGTAAATAGAAATTATAAAAAACTTAGTGTTGGAGCACAAGATATATTCTATAAAAATATCAAGGATGACTTGAATATCGATTACGATAAATTTATTAGAAGTAGACATTCAGTCAGAAATTTTTCTAGTAAGAAATTAAAGAAAGAAGATATAAAAAAGGCTGTTTTAATGTCTATTCATACGCCTTCTGCTTGTAATCGTCAAATGTGTAAAATTTATTATATTACTGACAATAATAAGAAAATTGTCGAAAAATATGCTCAAGGTTTGTCATTATTTGATTTATCAAATGCTAATTATTTTATAATTACATTTGATGTTAGTTCGTTTTATTTTATTGGAGAACGTAGTCAAGGATGGTTCAATGCAGGACTAATGGCGATGAATTTTGTAAATGCTTTACATTCATTAAGTATAGGATCTTGTTTCGTACAATTTGCAAATTCTTATAAAGAAGAAAAAATAATAAAAGAGAATTTGAATATCCCTTGTTCTGAGAGAATAGCCGTTATTATTGCAGCAGGATATTACGATACTTTATCAAGAGTTCCTTATAGTACAAGAAAAGAAATCCAAGAGGTTTTTAGAGAAAGATAAGTGTTTGAATAATATAAAGCATTAATATATTTTATTTGAGAATTTTGATGAATTTGCAAGTATGTCTGATGTGGTAATCGCCAATAGATTAGATGATAATATGAAGTCTATTGAAGATAAGATATATACAAGAGATGTGTTTACGAGAGATTAGAAATAATCTCTTTTTATGTTTATTTAAAAATACAATAATACAAAAATAAAACAAAATTAATTTTTGTAAAAAAATAAGAAATAAAAACACGCTGAATACTCAATTAATATAGACTTTTGTTAAAGATTTATATATAATAATCATTTATAAATTGGAGATATTTATATGAAGTTAAATAAAAAAGAGTGTTAGAAAGAAAAGAGTAATTTGAACTATTATTGGTAATATATATTTATAAGAGATAGATTAGATAATTAAGTGTCAAAGATTTACATATGATAAATTATAAATTTATATCAGTTAAAAATAATATGATAAAATGATATTAGAAGTTTTTATCATTAGTTGTATTCTTTAGGAGCATAATATTATGGAAGATTTATTTACATTAATGCGATTCTTATTTGAGAAGCATATTCAAAAGAGTAAATAATGGCAAGCTTTAAATAATGAGAATAATTTATATGATGGCAGGCAAAAGGTGTGTCATATATTTGGTGATGTGAATATAATGAATTATATTTATAGTTATATGGACTTTCTAAATAATATGAATGATTTACAATTTGAAATACAGAAATTAAATCTATCTTGTAAGGTTACAAGCAGAGTTAAACAAAATAATTCAGTTCAAGATAAATTTAAAAGATATATGGCAAGTAAGCATCAGTTTGGAGAAGTTCCATTAAAAAAATGTGTAAATGACATAATGGGATTTAGAATTGTCTTAAATGAATTTTATACACATGATGAAGTTATTAATTTTTTGAAGAGTAATTTTCAAAATATTAGAGTTATATCAGCTGATAAAGATGAATATGTTGCTGTGCATGCATATTTTATTACTGGAGATAATAAAAGTTTTCAGTGGGAATTACAAATATGGAATAAGAAGGATGAGAAGAAAAATCTAAGTTCTCATTATAAATATAAACAAGAATATGTTACTTGGGAAAATGAAGTTGAAAAGGAGGGATAATCATGGCTATACATTATATATTTTTAGGAAGTTCTTATAAGACTGGTAAAAGAATTGCACTTGATATATCCAGTGAAGATAAAATAGATGAAATAAAAGTAAATGATACACATGAGTATTTAAAAGAAAATTGCATAATGAATTCTATATCAATTCATGTAATTCCAACTGAATCAGTTGATTTTGCTTCAGTAAAAAAATATGACAAATACTTTGCCAACGTCTCTTTGATTTCTACTAAAGAAGAGTTTGCAGATTTAATAAATTTAGATCGTAACTTAAATGGATTAGACGTTGCTAAGTATATATTGTCAAGAGTTAGTTGTACTCATTTAAAAATACAAAAATTAACTTATTTTTGTTATGCTGATTATCTATGTAAAACTAATAAAAAGTTATTTGTTGATACAATCTATGCCTATGAAAAAGGTCCTATTGTCAAAGGGTTATATGATAGATACAAAAAAACAAAAGGCGAATTAAGAGAAGATAATAAGAGTAAGTATTCAAATGAAAACATTTATTTTCCTATTAGGAGTAGAATTTTAGTTGCTGAAAATGGAATTGAAATGTTAGCAAGCATTGATGAAACCATCGATAAATACGGAAATATGAGTGCAAATGAATTAGTTGCATTAACGCATAAAGAAGATTCCCCATGGAGTCATAGTGGCGCAGGTAAGGAACAATATAAATTAATCGAAGATGAAATGATATTAAAGTATCACATCAATGAAGAGATTTAGAAAGAGATTAGTAATAATCTCTTTTTATATTGATATGATAAAAAATTATGTTATGTAAGATTGAAATAAAGAGTAATTTATATTCTTTTTGTTAATATATATTATGAGAGATGTAATAAGATGTGAGAAAAGTTCGCTTATAAGCGGACTTTTCATGAAATAATATTAAAAATGTCCGGTTACGAGTAAAAAAATTTGTGGTATTGTAAGTGGTAAATGAAAGAATTTGTGTTAATTGAAAGAAGGAGATAAAATGAAATTGGCTGATTATAGTGCTGTTGAAGATACAAATATAGATTTTAAAGAAAATATAGAATTAAATCATCCTAAAAGTTGGCTAAAATCTGTATCAGCTTTTGCTAATACTAGTGGAGGTGTATTATTGTTTGGAGTAAGAGATTATGATAAAGCACCTGTTGGTTTAGGGAATGTTATTATGAACACGGAAAAATTATCAGAATTAATTAACTCTAGAATAACACCTCTACCAAGATATGAGTTAAATTCTTTTAAAGAAAACAATAAAGATTTTATTGAAATAAAGGTAGGAGATGGTCCTAGAACACCTTATTATTACGATGCCGATGGGAGAAAAGAAGCTTATATAAGATCTGGTAATCAATCTATTCCAGCTCCTAAGCATATCTTAGATAACTTAATTTTAAAAGGACAGAATACTACGTATGATGAGTTGCCAAGCAAATGTGATATAACTGACGTTAGTTTTACTCTATTGAATGCTTCTTTAAAGAGAGAAACAGGAAAAGAGTTAAATAAGAACAAGGATTATCTATCTTTAGAATTAACTACTAAGGATAATAAAGTTACAAATGCGGGCTTATTATTATGTGATCAGGGTTTGATACGCCAATCTAGAATTTTTTGTACAAGGTGGATTGGATTAGTGAAAGGATCTATAGATGGTGATGCTCTTGATGATAAAGAATATACAGGCAGTATTATTTCTTTATTAGAAAATGCTGAAATATTTATAAAAAATAATTCGAAATATGGATGGGAAATAGATGGTATGAAAAGAATTGAGGTGGCAGATTATCCGGTAATTGCAATTCGTGAGGCAATAGTAAATGCAATAATTCATAGAGACTATCAGATTGCTGGGTCTGAAATTCATATTGATATGTTTGATAATCGAGTAGAGATAACTTCTCCTGGTGGAATGATTGATGGAAGTCTCATCCAAGATTTGGATATTACGAAGATTTCTTCTATGAGACGAAATAGAATTATTTCTGATATTTTTAATAGACTTCATTTAATGGAGAGAAGAGGTAGTGGGCTCACAAGAATATATGAATCATATAATGATTTGGAAGTTAAACCATCTTTTAGTTCAGACAATTCATTCTTTAAAGTTGTTTTTCCAAATAGAAGTTACATAAAAAAAAGACCGGTTAGCGAAGAAAAAAGACCGGTTATGAACGGAAATTATGTAAGCGATGAAGATTATTTTGTTTTAAAACTTTATAAAAATTTGCCAAACAATTATAAAAAGACCACGTTTGATCAAATTCAGAAGATTTTTAAAAATTTTAAGTATGAATATGAGTTTAAGAGAGAGAGCATTGAAGAATTACTTAATATAAAGAAAACTAGAGCATCAGACTTAATATCTTTGCTTTTAGAATGTAATATAATTGAGCCTTCAAATCCTACAAAATATAAATTTAAAAAATAATGAAGTTAAGTTTGTTATTCATGAACCAGCATTTAGTATAGATGTATTTGATGTGTGTGAAGTCATTGAAAATTTTGGTGAATTTGCCGATATGTCTGATGTGGTAATCGTCAATTTATTAGATGATAATATGAAGTCTATTGAAGATAAGTTTTATATGAGAGATTATTTCTAATCTCTTTTTTCATGTAATTAATGTTACGCTTAAATCCATTGACTAAATTAATATGTCATGTTAATCTATAATCATAAAATGTTTGACATCATATAGATTTAATGATAGGAGAGATATTTATGAAAAAGTATTATAAGATATTACTTATAAGTTTTCTATTTTTAATTACCTTTACAGGAGTAAATAAGAGCAATGAAAGTTTATCTATTGAAAATTATTCTAATGCCTATGCAAGTAATAATACTGCCAATCAAAAGCAGATTAAAAACTTATCTATATTTATCAAATTTAAAGATAGTGATTTAAATGTTGACAATCATTTAGATGATGTAACAAGTGTTAATAATGCTCTAAAAATATATAATAGTGATACATTTGAAATGAATACAGTTAATGGAATTATTAGTGTTCCTTCTTTTAAAACTTATTATGAAAGACAGTCTTATGGTGCTCTTTCCATAACTACGGAGATTCTTCCTAAGGTTAATGGAAAAGTCACTTCTTATGAAGATGCTCATCCAATTGGCTATTACTTAAGTTATAGTGATAAGAATACTATTGGATATAAAAATCAAGATGAAGCAAGAAAGCGCGAAGAAGAACTTGTAAACAATGCATCATTATATGTCTCTCAAAATATTACGGGTATTAATTCAAATGAATTAGATACTGATAGTGATGGAATAATTGATGCCATATCATTTGTCGTTGAAGGACAAAAGAACTTGCCTTCATCGATAAGTTGGAATGATCTATTATGGTCTCATATGAGGTCTAATACGGGTATAAAATCAACAATTTTAGGAAAAAAGATCGTATCATATACACTACTGTATGCTGCTGATTATACTGAATCAGCATCGCTTTTTTCTTTAAATAGGGGAACATATAGTACGATAATTCATGAGTTTGGACATAGCTTAGGTTTCATGGATTTATATAGATATGGAAGTCAAGCTAAACCTTTAGGTTTTTATGACATTATGGGATTGAGCATTGGATCTAATCCTCAAAATTTCTTAGCTTATAATGTCAGTGAATATAATGCTAAGACTAATTGGCATAGTCCACTTCCCGTGGTAAAAAACACCACCAATGGCATTACTCTTTATAAGCCAACATTTACAGATAAGAACGAAAAAAGAGCCATAAAGGTTGTTACTAATGAATCATCTAAAGAGTATTTTGTTATAGAATACTATGCTAAACAAAATACCTATGATACTTACACACCTGATGAAAGTGGAATAATAGTATATCGAGTTAATGAAAATAATAAAACTTATGGAAATACAGGAACGACCACGAATGGTGAAAGTGATCATTTATATGTCTTTAGACCAAATGAAACGGCACTTGGAGCTGGAATGGGCGACTTAACAAAGGCAACATTAAATATGAAAAGACCTAAATTAGGTAAGAAGTTTGATTTAACTAATATGGGTTTTGATAATGAAAGCATTTACTATGCCGATGGAAGTAATTCTGGTATTATCATCACAGTTACTTCAGAGACAGAAAGCAGCATAACTTTTAATATCGAGTTTCCCAATGTTTTAGGAAGTGGAACTAAAGAAAGTCCATATGTGATAAGTGATGTTAAAACATTTTTATATTTAATGCAAAATGATACAAAAAATAAATATTATAAGTTAGCTAATGATTTGGACTTTAGCAGTATTACTAAATATCCTAAAATTGATTTTACAGGATATTTAAATGGCAATAACAAAACTGTTCGCAATATAAAATCAAACTATGGTTTATTTGCTAGTGTAGGAGATTATGGGACTAATTCTATTGTCGAAAATTTATTTATTGAAAACATTACAGTAACGGGAAATGGTGATTATTTAGGAGGATTTACTTCCGTAGCATCTAGTGCAACTATAAGAAATGTTCATATTAAAAGCGGACAAGTTAAAAACGTAGAATCCTTTAATTCTCTTTCTTCAACAGGAGGATTTGTAGGAAACGTCTATAATGATGTAACAATTGAGAATTGTTCTTCCAATGCAGCAGTATCTTCTCCCAAAAATGCTAGTGGTTTTATTGGATTTAATCAAAACGCCATTATAAAAAGAGTATTTGTCACTGGTTCAGTAAATGGAAATTCGAATGTTGGTACAGTAATTGCTTTACAATCAATATCTGACTCTGCATATAATGTTCCTCAGGATGTCTATTATGAACTGAAGGATTCCAATATTAAATCAGTTGGTGGTTATTCTGCCATACATGATTTAAATGTTTTACCATCATCATCTTTAACTAAAGGGATTTATTCACTATCAGTTCCTAAGCAATTAAACTTGAATGTAGGGGCATCAGTTAATTATAATGTAAGTATTAATTTGGAACATTCCATAAGTGTTAGCAATACCAATGTTAGTTATAATAATGGTAAAATTGTTGGTAAGACTGCTGGAAATTCTCAAATATACATGGACTTTTCTGTTGGAAGTTTAAGCTTTAGAATGACTACCGATGTAAGCATTAAGTCTGGGACTTCAACTACAACAACAAAGCCAACAACAAAGCCAACAACAAAGCCAACAACCAAGCCAACAACAAAGCCAACAACGAAGCCAACAACCAAGCCAACGACTACAACAACGAAGAAACCAACGACAACGACAACGAAGAAACCAGCAACGACAACGAAGAAGTCAACGACGACAACAACGAAGCCAACAACAACAACTAAGCCATCTACAACTAAAAAGGTGGTTGCAATAACAAGTGTAAAAATAAATCAGGGCAATATAAGTCTTGGAGTTAATAAGACAAGTAAGTTAACAGCAACTATTAATCCAAGTAATACAACACAAAGTAAAACTTTAACTTGGACAAGTTCAAACAAGAAAATTGCAACAGTAGATAAAAATGGAAACGTCAAAGGAATTAAAGCAGGAACTGCTAATATAACTGTTAAGACTTCAAATGGAAAGACTCATACAATAAAAGTAACAGTAAAGAAACCAACACCAATTAAATCAATTAAGTTAAATAAAAAGA
>CAJTKV010000031.1:2525-22370 GCA_910577075.1 uncultured Bacilli bacterium | reverse complement strand
TCCAAAAGGTCCTTTTTTATAATCGGCCATCTCTCCAAACTTACGTTGTTCCCAAAAAAAAGTAGACCAAATTATTGATCTACTTATTACTTAGAGAATCCAAATCAAATCCATTATCTAAAATAAATTTTCTTAATATTTCATGAACTTGAATATTAACTTCATATTCTTTATATTGTTTATTATAAATTTTTTCTAATGTATTTTTAGATTTAACTAAATTTATTGTTTTTAGCAATTCATCAAATCTACCATACTCATTTATATTAGAATCAGTAACTGGGGAACTCATAATATTTCTTAATTTATTTTCATCAAGCCCAAAAGCGTTAGATAATTTTCGTATTTGGTCATTTTCAGCATTTTTTTCATATTCTGTAACATAATCCATAAATAATTTATTATCTTCTATTATTAAATCTCCACTTTCTATATCGTGTATTAGCATATTTGCATATTTTTGCTTTTCTTGTGATAAACTTGCAAATGACTTATGTAAGCTATTTAAAGCTTTTTCCAATTCTTCTGGAGAGTAGTTTGGCTGATTTAATACCTTTAAAAATTTAGTAAATCTGCTATTCATATAATCAGAATCAATTTTTCCATTATCAATTTCTATTAAACTACCATCAATATCATAACCAATATCATCTGGATTATTTTTATGTTCTCTATCTAAATCAATATATCTTTGCTTTATTGCATTAATATTTGATTTTGTAATATGACTATTTAATATTAACTGCTCCATATATATGTTATTGCATAATTTAATTTCTTCATCTTTACCTAAATCTTTAGATAATACAACATCTTCTATATTATTTTGTTCTTCAACAGTATCATCATCTTTAGGAATATATCCTTGAATTATTGCAGCACTTAAATAATTATTAAACTCATTATATAATTTAACAAATTTTCTTTTTGTTTCTTTATCATCTGGTAATACCGAAAAGTCTTCAACACCATCAGACTTAAATAATTCTTCGATTTCACTATAAATTTTGTTCATCATACTGATATTTTCTTCTAATTTTGGAACAAATAATTGAAATGGTTTATCACCTGAATACAATCTTATTGCTTTTTCTATATTTTTTTCCATCGTATATGGTTTTCTATAATATTTTATTATTCCAAATGGTTTAGTAGTTGCATTATAAACTCTATTAGTTCTTGAAAATGCCTGAATAATATTTTCAAATTTAATTACTTTATCTAAATACAATACATTTAACCATTTAGAATCAAAACCTGTTAATAATTGATCAACAACTATTAACAAACCAATCTTGTCTTTGTCTTGTATGTGTGTATATGGTTTTTTATGTGCAAGTCGATTTTGAATATCTTTTTTTAGACTTTTGCTACTGCTTAGAGAAAACTTCTGATCAAATATATTGTTATAATCTTCAATAACTTCAACTAATCCATCTTCTTTAAAGATAGCACCATCATTATTATCAATATTAGGATCAACTAATAAAGTAAAGTTAAATAAATCTCCAGCATTTTTAGATTTTAATAATCTATAGTATTCTATTGCTTCTGGTATACTATTTGTTGCTAATATTCCACTAAATTCATTATTATGACTGATTATCTTCCAATTAGAAAGAATACTTTTTACAACTTCTTCCCTATGCACATTATTATTGTATTGGTTTGATTTTAAATAATCTTCTATTCCCCTTTGATAATTACCATTCTCATCTAAATCTCCAGCCATGTCCACATCTTGCATATATTTATAAAAAATTTCACTCTTTGCAGGATCTGATATTGCTTCTTCTTCGGTTTGAGATTTAGATTTTTCCAAAGCAATAGCTTTTCTTAAATCGTTATCTTTGTAAGTAGGGCATTTATATACATCAAAACCCAAAACATTGTGATCTCTAATACCATCTGCTATAGCATAACGATGTAACTCATTTCCAAATACATCAGCAGTAACACTAAATTTCTTTTTATTTTCATCTAACACTGGTGTTCCTGTGAACCCAAAGAAAATAGCTTTTGGAAAGGTTTCTTTAATAGATGCCATCATTGTTCCAAAGGTATCTCTATGACACTCATCAATTATAAACACTATTCTTTTTTTATTTATAGTTTCTAAATCATGTGTATATATTCCTAAAAGGTCTTTTATTAGACTCATTTTTTGAATAGATGTAACAATTAAAACCTTATAATCATCTTTTAATTGAGTTATAAGATCCCTAGTATCATCTGTTCCTGATACATCATCTTTGTTATCGGCAAAACCTTGATAGTCATCCAAAGATTGCGTTCCTAACTCGATTCTATCCATTAAGAATATTACTTTATCAGCATCTTTTGAATTAGCAATTAATTGTGCAGACTTAAATGATGTCATAGTTTTACCAGAGCCTGTTGTATGCCAAATATATCCTCCTCTAGTATTAGGATTAGTCCAGTCTGTTTTTGAAACAACATCACTTATTTTATTTGCTGCATAATATTGATAACTTCTCATTACTTTTAGAACATTATCTGTATCATCTGCAACTGTATAAAAACCTATTAGTTGATGAGCCATAGGTATTGATAATAATTTGCTGGTGATTTCCTTCCAATTATTTACTATTTCATTATTGAAATTTTCCCAATGAAAATAGAAAGAAGGATTAAATGTACCTGTAGGTCCTGGATTTGAAAAATATACTGTTTCTTCTGGTGTCATGGCAACAAAAATTTGCACTAATTGATATATCCCACTATTATATATTCCTTCATGGGCATACTTTTCTATTTGATTGGTAGCTTGTTTGATTGAAATATTACTCTTTTTTAATTCAATATGAAATAAAGGCATCCCATTTATAAGAAGCATGACATCTCCTCTTCTATTATTTAAAACAGAAGACTTTTTATTAAAGATAGGTTGTTCTGCAATTTGATATCGTGATTGTCCTGCAGCAATCTCTTGTCTATCATAGATTTTTAGACTTACTTCTTTTCCAAAATGTACTTTGTCTTCTTCATTATCTCTAGTAATACTAATTGTACTGCCATTAATAAAACTATTTAATTTGATAGGAAATTTCAACTCATTTATTTGTTCAATGATTTGTTGCATTTCACCATCAGTTAATGGAAAATCATTAAGTCGATCTACTTGTCTATTATTTTCAAATAAAATTTTTGACCAATTATTTAATAAATCTTTTTCAGTAGGATTTTTCAACACTCCATCTGTCCATCCATTTTCTTGCAAAGATTTTATAAAATCATGTTCAAATTGCAATTCATCATTATACATTTCGCCTCTCCTTCCTATATAAACATTTTATTTAACATTGATGTTTTAATATTTTTCAATTTTTCTAACTTACGTTGATGAAGAGTGATAAGGTTATCTATTTCTAAAAATAAAGCTCCAATTTGCTGTTGTTCATTTCCTTTCGGCATACTAAATTCGTAGGCATTTAACTCATCTCTATTAATTTTAGGCATACCAGATCTCATTGATACAGAAACAGAATATTTATAAAAATCAGTTGTTTGTAATAAAGTATATAAGTATTTTTGATTTAGTCCATTCTTTGCATTCAGAACATATGAATCAGCACTTGAAAGTCCTTCAAATAAAGGAAAAACGTATTTCCCCAATTGTGGATTTATTTTGCCATAAATTATGTCCTCAGGATAAAAATGAAACTTTCCACTTATTAAATTTTCTTCTCCAACCTTTTTAATATTGTCATAAAATTGACCTGTAAAAGATTCAATGTTTCCAGGTCCTATATGAGGAAGATTATCATATTTTCCACTTTTTGGATCAACCATTTCCGTTGATATATTTACCATATCTATCCACTTACGTTGTTCCCAAGCGTCAGTAAATCCCTTAAATCTTATTTCTGGAAAGAGCATTAACATCATTAAATAATTAAAAATATAGTTACGTTGATGAAGAGTGATAAGGTTATCTATTTGTTGAAATACATTTCCCAGTTTAATTTGTTCTTCTTTTTTCGGAAGCAATATAATGGTGTTTTGAACTAGTTCACTATTAAGATTGTTAACAACCCCTCCAGAGGCTAATTTTTTATATTGATTTAACATATAATTAGATGAAAGAACTTGTAAAAGATACTCCTTATCAAATAAATTTTTATCATCTCTAATTAATAACCAACCATCATGTATACACCCATTTGTTCCCATAATATAAGGCCTTCCGAAACTCATAGAGTTAGATAATATTAAATCACCTTTAAATACTTCCCTAGAATGTTTTACACCTTCAGGTATTATCTTTTCATTAGTTTTATAGATATACCTTTCTCCAGGTTTTACATCACCAATCTTTACCCAATTGATTCCTATTTTATCATCAGAAGTTATAAAATTTTCTATTGGTCTTGGTGATCCTCCTCTTTGAATAGTCACACAGTTACCAAACTTACGTTGTTCCCAAAAAAAAGTAGAATATCATCTACCTATTTTAATAATTCATCTATTGAAATTTTATGTTTTTTACATATTGTGTATAGAACTAATGAAGTAACTAAATACTGTCCTGTTTCATAATTACTATATGTTGTTTGAGATATCATGCATTCATCAGCAATCTCCTGTTGAGTTAATCCTAAATCATTTCTAATTTTTCTTAATTTACAACCTATTTTGTTTTTATCTAATTTATCAATTATTGAATAATCATTTTCTCTAGATAATCCTGTTACATAATCAAGTGAATAATGGTATAAATTAGAGAATTTTACTAATTTAGGGAGTGGCATAGTATCATGTGCATTTTCCCAACCAGAAACTGTTGATCCAGTAACTCCGAATACAAGACCAAGTTCTGATTGTGTCATTTCTAGTTCTTCCCTGCAAAATTTTAAATTATTATCATTCATATCTTTCACCAGTATAATTTTCCCATTAAAACGAACAATATTAGCAAAACTATGGGTCATTTGGTAAAATTGTGCTATAATGATATTCGACAGGTGATTTAAATGAAAAATAGAGCAAGGAAGGAACAATTAAAGAAATTAGCGTTGAAAAAAACTGATAATGGTGGAAGAATCTATCAGTTAATTAATAAGAATATATTGGATAAAGCAATAGATCTAATTACAGATGAAAAAACACCAACAATTGTAACTTCTTTAGTCAAAAAAGGTTATCTAACAGGAAATGAACAATTTATTGATATGCTAAATAACTTTATTTATTATTTTGATTCAAAATTTCCTACAATATGTCATAAAGATTTAATGTTAGAATTTATCCTTGAAAATCAAACCCCAGAATTTTTATTATGTAAAAAATATTGGGGGGATAATGATAATATGCAATATTTTATTAATAGTATGGATAAGGCAATTGTAAATAATTTTTATGAAACAATTCTTTTTATAGATGATAAGGTTTTATTTAGACCCTTTATAAAAAATTTGCAAAACTTAGATCTTGATAATAAGAATGACTTAGAATCTATAATGAAATTTTTAAAAAAACTTTTATGGACTAACATTAATGATTTTTCTACTTTGTATTTATTTCAAAATTTTCATTTGAATCTTAAAAAATTTCAAAGAAAAAATAAAGATAAAAATCCTTTAGAAGTGTATTATCATATAATAAATGAAATGAAAATACATTATGAAAGGTTAATAGATTCATATTATAAAAATAAAGGTATACTAAAATATGTAAAATGATATACATAATTTTGAAAAAAGACTATAATATAATTATAAAGAAATAATTAGGTATTTAGGATTGATTAAAATTGTTATTTTGTTATAATACTATTTACTTAATTAACGGGAGGGTCAAATGAATATAGCAGAAGTTATCCAGGACTTACAAAAATATTGTATTAGTAACACTAAAGAAGATAAAACGATATATAAGACATCACAAAACACTTTTATGGAAGGTTTTGTTGGTGTAATGCTTAATGAGTGTACTGATTCAAATGATTATGAAGTTTATTTATATATAAAAGATAAAGATTTGATTGCAAGTCCATTATTATTAGAAAAATATAAAAATGTTATAGATGCTACTAATTATTATGAAGAGTTAGTAGATTTTATTAAAAATAATACTCCTGAAAATATAGTAAATAGATGTAAAAGTACAATTTAAAAAAGTACCCCCAAATTTACCCCCAAAAATACCCTTGAATAATAAAGTTAAGATGATAAAATATAGTAAAATGAAACAATTAGCAAAAGAGATCTGCTGATTGTTTTATTTTGCATTAAATGTTATTGACTTTTTCCCAAAAAATTATATAATAAATAACAATTTAATGGTTTTGTTTAGAGGTTTGGGGATGATTCTTATGGTGCAAATTGTTTGCAATAAACATATCATTATGTTTTCAGAAAAATATGTTCATAAGGATAAAGCACCCCTAAATCTAAATAACTATAAGAAGAGAAGTAATTGCAGTAAATAGCTTTTATTCTCTTCTTTTTTGATTATGGAGGTCATTATGAAATTATTGAGCAATGAAGTAATTAAAAAATATGATTATCAAAAAACAAGATCGAAGGTAAATGAATTTATGGAAGTATTTGAAGAAAATTATTTCAGATACATTAGTGTACTTCCACCTAGTATTACATCTCATCTTAGTGAGATTAAAGTACAGTCATCTGGATTTACCTCTTCACCAGTAGAAAGATATGTTTTAAAGAAGATAGAAAAAGAAGAAGACTTTCTAGAATATTTAAATATAATATTAAGTGTTCTGGATAATCTAACTATGGAAGAACAACACTTTTTTAAAGGAATCTTCTTTATGGGAAATACAGAACTTGTAATGGAAGAGCAACTTCAATGTGCAGATAAGACTTTAAAGCATATTAAGAAAAGTTGTATTATTAAATTTGCTTTGGCTCTGAATATGGCAATCCTTAAAGAAGATATATAATCAAATCGGAAAAAGTCAAATTTATATTATGAAAGGAAATTAAACACATAGGACACATGTGTTTTTTTGTGGTTAAATTATGAGAGAATATAAAATAAAATATAAATTAATATTAGAAGGAACAGGTTTACAATCTGGAAGTAATAAATTTGATGTAGATAAAAGGGTTAGAACTATTATTAAAGATGCATTAATGATTGAATTGGAGAAACATACTGCTTTCTCATCCTTATTTAAAGATGGAGATTTTGATATTAAATTAGAAATAATGGATTACGATCCTAAGAAAGAAGAGAAGATGGACTAATGTTATCTTTATTAATAATTTTAGGAATAGCATTTATAATGTTATTTCTTTTTTGTTGTTGCAAAGTTGCATCGTGGTCTGATGAAATGAATGATCAAACTTTAGAAAAATAAAAATGATTAGAAACACTTAATGAAAGGATAGATATTCTATAAATAATATTGTATTTGTAGCATAATCTTATAATGGTGAAAGATATGAATGATGATAAAAAAATATCTTTTGAAGATTTAATTTTGAGATATCTTATAGAAAAAATATTAGAAAGAAAAAACACAAGTTAATTATATGTCGCAGTTTTGTATAAATCCTAATATAGTGTTATTATTCACTTGTCTTAATTATTGGTCAAGTAATTAGGAATGGAGGCAATGATGAATAATAATTACTTAACTGATGTTGAATTTAATGTAGGGATATATATAAGATTATCTCAAGAAGATAGAGACAAAGACAAAAAATACGAATCTGATAGTGAAAGTGTCACTAATCAAAAAGAATTATTAAGAGATTATGTAAAAAATCATAATTTCAATTTAGTAAATGAATATGTAGATGATGGATTTTCTGGAACTGATTTTGACAGACCTGGTTTTCAAAAAATGATGGAAGATATAAAAAACAAGAAAATAAATTGTGTTGTCGTAAAAGATTTATCTAGATTAGGTAGAGATCATGTTATGACAGGATATTATATTGAAACTTTTTTCCCTGAAAATCAAATTAGATTTATTTCAATATTAGAGTCTTATGACAGTTTTAAAAATCAAGCAAGTAATGATTCATCAACTTTCATAATTGCATGTAATGATTACTATAGTAAGCAGAACTCAATTAAAATAAGAAATGTTTTAAATGAAAAAAGGCAAAAAGGAAAGTTTGTTGGAAGTTTACCAAGTTATGGATATATGAGAGATCCTGAAGATAAAGGACATCTTATCCCTAATCCTGAGATTGCTCCCATAGTAAAGAAGATATTTAAATGGAGAGTTGAAGGAATTGGTCCTTCTGAAATAGCAACTAGGCTAAATAATGAAGGAGTTCCAACACCAAGTGCTTATAAAGGAACAGCCTATTCAACAAGATTATTAGATAGTAATCAGTGGAATATTTCTACTGTAAAAAAAATTTTAGCAAATAGAATTTATACAGGTGATATGGTTCAGCATACTCAAGCAAAAGTTAATTATAAATCTAAAAAGAAAATAAATTTAGATGAAAAATTGTGGTTTATTGTAGAAAATACCCATGAAGCTTTAGTAGATAAAGAAACATTTGAATATTGCCAAGCTATAAGAAAAGGTTTTAATAGACAATATAAAGTAAAAATAGAAAGAGAAATAAGATTGTTTGAAGGAAAACTGTTCTGTAAGGAATGTGGAAATAAATTAACCGTTTCATATAGAAGAAATCATGATTATTGGACAGTTAATTGCAACAAATATTCTAGAGATCCATTAAGAGTAAGATGTACATCTCATTTCTTCCCATATAACTATTTAGAAGAACAGTTAATTGAAAAAATTGATGAAGATGTGAATACTTATATAAAGAAATTAGATGTAAAAAAATTAAATTCAGAGATTGCCAAAAATGTAAAAGAGAGCACAAATAAAATTGATAATATTATAAATCAGCTGGAAGTAGACAAAAAGAAATTAACAAAAAGATTAACTATTTTATATGAAGATAGATGTAATGAAGTTATTTCAGCTGATATGTATAAGGAATTATCACAAGAATATGATGAAAAACTATCAGAAATTAATAGGAAAGTTGAATTGCAAAAGATGGAAAGGTATAGAGTAAAAAACACAAAGGATATCACACCAGATTATACCAAGCAAATAAAAGAACTATTAAATCTAAAAAAATCAAAAAAGGATTTATATGATTTATTAATTGATCGAATAGTAATTGATCAAGAAAGAAATATAACAATAAAATATAAATTCAATGTTATACCAGATAAAGAATTTAAATATGAGAATAGGAATTTAGCAAGAAATCCCTATGGAAGATCTGGTAAGAACGGTAAGAAATCTAAAGAAAATAAAAATAATTAGTAACATATGCAAGGGCACTCAGGAGGCGGTACAGGAGCTGAAGTTATCTATGCTTTACGCAATAATGAGAAGTTATCATCTAAAATATTAAATGAACTGGCTAAGGAAGGTCAAACTATTAGAAAGTATTATCAAAAACGTGGTACAACTAATTCTAGCAAAGACTATTACTTTATTCATCGAGATACCCCAAATACGGAAGCCGTTATTGTAGAATATGGATTTTTAGATACTAAGGCAGATGCTGATAGATTAAAGAAGAATTATAAGGATTATGCTTTAGCTGTTGTTGAAGCAGTTTTAGATTATAAGGGCATTGTTCCTGAACAGACAGATTATTATACAGTTAAATCCGGGGATACAATTTTTATGGGGAATATAAAGATAAATTGAGTATATTTAGTTTATCTATGGTATAATGGTAGCATTCTTAAGATAATATTAGGAGGTGCCTGATGGATTTTAATTTTGTTTTAGATGAGAATTTTTTAGCTTATCAAATATTAAAAAGAAGAATGCATGATGAGAGTAAGGAAATGAGTGAAGTAAAGAGACAACTATCCTTAAATAATCTAAGTGGATATAAGAAGTTAATAGGTGAAGAAATCTTGGATTCCTTTAGTAATTTGATTAGTAATAACCTGGATGCTAGGAAATTGATTGATGAATTAATAATGACAGATAAGTTTATGAATCTTTATGAAGATTACAAGGATTTATCAAAGGATACAGTTGCCATAAAGATATTGATTGGTGAGATAAAAGAAGATGCCGAATTAACAGAGATAAAAGATCATTTATGGGATAAATATCAAGATGCCTATAGAAGTATTTTGAGTATTGGATCTTCCCATATTTCCAATTTATTTTTAGATGAAGATGTAAAAGATATAATCCAAGATTTTGAAGAGATGGAAATATTTAAAAAGATGTATCGCGAAACGGAAAAATATTTAGATGATGTTAAAAGATCTTGGAAAGAAAATAAAGACATGATCAATAGTTTTTTAAAAAGAGTTTTGAGAATTGATTTTACTATTAATCCGACAGTATATATAACTCATCCAAATGCCAATGCTGGATATAGCTTTGAAGAAAATAAAATTGCTTGGGGGCACTTTAGGGGAGTAGATGATTTAAATTATAATCTGACATATTTGGTTCATGAAGGACTTCATTGTCTCTTACCTTATGCAAGTAGTGCTACAGAGGAAGAATGTGATATCGTGCATTCGATTATAGAATTAATCTCCGATTATGAATTATATTCTCTATTAAGGGGTGAAAGTTCCTTTAAGGAGGGTCATACAGATATTTTAGAATATAAAAAGTTTATCTATCCCTATTGGCTTAGATATATTGGACTTAATGCCAATCAGATTAGCAAAAGACTAAGAGAAGATGGTATTAATATAGAAGCTTTGGATGATGGGGAATGTGAAGATCTTTCAATGATGAATATTCATCAATTTATTAAATTCTGTATGGAGAAATATAAAGTATCAGTCTTAAGTGCTGATAAAATAATTAAATAAATAAGTTATTAATAAAAATTAAGGCCATAGAATTTATTGGAGGTATATAATTCTATGGTTAAATATAAAGTTAACTTAAATTTTAAAGAGAATGGTAAGTCTTTAAATGAGCTAATAGCTGATGTATTAAAGATAGAAATAGAAAAGAATATTACGCGAGATTATGAAACATATGGGAGTAATAAAGAGGAGTGATAAATAGCAATTTTAGGGTAGGTATATATATAAGATTATCGAGAGATGATTTAACAAAAGAATCCGATAGTATTATTAGTCAGAGAAGTTTACTGCATCAATATGCTGAAGAAAATAATTATGAAATAATTGATGAATATGTCGATGATGGATTTACAGGAACAAACTTTGAAAGACCATCTTTTAAAAGAATGATTAAGGATATTGAAATTGGTAAAATCAATATGATTATTACTAAAGATATGTCGCGATTAGGAAGAGATTATATTGGTACGGGAGAACTTGTTGAAAAGTATTTTCCTAGTAAGAATATCCGATATATCGCTATTAATGATGGCATTGATACTTTTTTAGATAATACAAGTAATGATGTAGCGCCTTTTAAAGCTATCATGAATGACATGTATGCTAAGGATATATCTAAAAAAGTTAAGACGAGTCTTCATTCACGAATGAAAGAAGGATTATATGTATCAGGAAGATGTCCTTTTGGCTATAGGAAGGATCCTAATGATAAAAATCATTTAATTATAAATCATGAACAAGCAGATACTGTTAGATTGATCTTTGATTTAGCTCTTAAAGGCCATACATATCATTTTATTGCTACGTATTTAACTAAAATAAAGATAAAAACACCAGCATCTTATTATAACTTTATTTGGAATACTAAATGTTCTAACTCAACTTGTATTAGTCAAGAAAAGCAGGTGTGGGTTGATACGACTATAAAAGCTATTTTAACGAATGAAATATATATCGGCAATACAGTGCAAGCAAAATATAAAAAAATCAATTATAAGATAAAAAAGATAGTTAAGAATAATCCCGAAGATTATATTGTAGTCGAGAATACCCATGAAGCAATAATAGATAAAGAAACATTCTATCACGTTCAAACACTTTTACCTAAAAATGTTAAAAGACCAGAGAAGAAAAGATTTTATTTATTAGATGGTCTTTTATATTGTGGAGACTGTAAGCATCGGATAACTGTTAGATATCAAAATAAAACGGGTAGAAGTTATACTACTTGTGATTATTATCGAACATACTCAAAGTATCATGTATGTACAACGCATACTAATAACTATGAAGTATTAGAAAATGAAATAATCAATGTGATAAAAAATGTCTGTGATACTTATCTGGATAAAGATAGAATAAAGGGATCTTTAAAAGGTATTGAATTTAAAGATAATAGTTCAAAGATTAAAGGCGAAATAACTAATTTAGAAGTTATTAATAAAAAACTCAGTGAAAATTTAGATAAAAGTTATATGGATAATTTAAAAGGTATTATTGATGATGAACAATATGCACGAATTAGTAAGTTATTGAAACAGGAAATTAATGCCAATAAAGAAAAGATTGATAATTTAAAAGCCGTGAATGCAAATGATTCAACAAAAGATAATAGACAAATAGAAAATTATATAAATGAATTTTTATCATTAGAAAATCCAACTAGAGAGTTAATTATTAATATTATTGAAAAAATAGAAATATATGATGATAAAACGATAGATATTAAATTTACTTTTAATAAAGGCTTTATATCATAAAAAATATTTAATAATTATTTTGACAAGACAAAATAATTTGTGATTCATGTAAAGTTATTTTGTTTAAACAAAATAACTTTACATGAATCAAAAAAGGTATTATAATTAAAATGAGGTGAAAGTATGCTTGTTAGAGAAAATTATTTAAGACAAATTAGAGGTTTTTATAATTCAGACTTAGTTAAAATATTGGTAGGTATTAGAAGATGTGGCAAATCTGTTATTTTAGAACAGATAATTGATGAATTAAAACAAAAAAAAATTAAAAGTGATCATATAATTAATATTAATTTTGAATTTGTTGAGTATGAAGATTTAAAGGATTATAAAAAATTAAATAGTTATGTTAAAGAAAAAATTATTGATGATAAACTTTATTATATCTTTTTTGATGAAATCCAAAATGTTGATAATTTTGAAGTGGTAGTAAATTCATTAAGAGCTTCTCTTAAAAATGTTAGTATATTTATAACTGGATCTAACAGCAAATTATTATCTGAAGAGTTATCGACTGTATTATCTGGAAGGTATGTAATATTTAATATATATCCTTTATCCTATAGTGAATATATTGAATTAACAAATAAAGATGCCTATGATATAAAAGTTTTTTGGGATTATGCAAAATGGGGCGGACTTCCAAATAGATGTGAATTTAACGATGAAAATAATATAAAGAATTATCTACATGGAGTATTTGATTCGATTATATTAAGAGATGTTGTAATTAGATTAGGGTTAAAAGATACGACATTATTTAATATGATATTGCAATATTTAATTGATACGACTGGCAGAGAATTTTCTGCTGATAATATTTTGAAACACTTGGAAAGAGAATACAAAAAAATATCAACTGAAACTTTGTATACTTATCTAGATGCGTTATGTAAATCTCTTTTGATAAAAAAAGTATATAGATATGATATTCATGGGAAAGCTGTATTAAAAACACTTAATAAATATTATGTTACAGATTTAGGTATTGCTCAAATAAAAAATAATAATTCAAATTTTGAAGATTATATAATATTAGAAAATATAGTTTATAATGAATTACTTTATAAAGGATATGTAGTTTATATAGGTAAAACTAAAACAGGAGAAGTAGATTTTATTGCCCAGAAAGATGGTCAAAATAAATATATTCAAGTTACGTATGAAATGAAAAATGAAGGAACAAGAGAAAGAGAATTCAATGCTTTTAATGGGATAAATGATTCGTATCCTAAATATATAATTTCTTTAGATGATAAGGACTATTCTAAAGATGGTGTTATTAATTTGAATTTAATAGATTTTTTAACTAAAGATGAATTTTAAATATATAAGATAATTTATATTTAAAAATGTTACATAAAAAGTGTATCCGGTGATACCCTTTATGCTATTGCTAGAAAATTTGGTACTACTGTTGATAAATTAAAGAGTTTAAATAATCTATCAAGCAATAATCTTTCTATTGGTCAAAAATTGCTTGTTACAGACGAATTACAAGAGGAAGGTGTATATACTGTCCAAAAGGGAGATACGCTTTACTCAATAGCTAAAAAGTATAATACAACAGTTGATAAGATAATGCGCATGAATAATTTAAATACAAATATGTTATCAGTTGGTCAAAAATTAATTATACCTGAAGATATAAGTTTAAATACCTATGTAGTTAAAAGAGGAGATACCTTATATTCTATAGCAAGAGATAATAATACGACAGTAAATGCTATTAAAATAGCAAACAACTTAACAAGTGATATTTTAAGTATTGGTCAAGAATTGATTATACCAAATTAAATAAGAGCTTTATAAGCTCTTATTTTTAGTGTTTAAACTATCAATTATTATTGGACATAAAATACTAATAGCTAAGATATTAAAAACATCTTTTATTTTATTATCAAATGAATCATCATAAAGTAATGCTATATAAATAATTAGGATTGTAATTACTGTAGAAAATTTTAATATTTTTCTCACAACTTTATTCATATTTTTGTCTAAGTATGATATGAAAAGTAATATTTTTTCTTTTGTTTTATTTTTTAATTTTCGAAAAAAACACCACATAATATTTTTTATGAATACTATAATATATAGGGGAAAACTTATAGCAAAAATAATACAATCAAAAATGAAAGATATTGTTGACTCTTTTTTCTTATATGAACTAAATTCATATTTATTAAATTCAATTTCATAAGTTTCAGCACTTAGTATTTTTTTTCTTTTGCTTTTGGATATAAATGAATTTAAATATTTTATAAATATTCCGATATTTAGTAATAAAAGAATTAAAAATACAAAAATTTTAATAAAAGAAAAGAGTAAAATAAAGTATTTATACCAAGTAATTCCTAGACCATCAATATTATTAAATAAAATTTCCATGGAATTAGATCGAAAAAAGTTAAAGTAAAAAATTGATGCACATAAATATAAGTATATGTCTACTTTTCTAAATGTAAACCTTGTAATTAGTTTATAGATTGTGTAAATAATGCCAATGGTAGATAAAATCATCATTATCACGGAAGTAAATGTAATATAAATAAATAGTATTATAACAATAAGAATTGATAGTTCAATTAAACTTATTATTTTTTGCGCTTTTTTAATTTTATCTAGATTAAGACTTGTCTTTTGTTCATTTTGTGACTTTGTGTCGACGAAAGAAAATATCATTAGATCAATAAAACTTGTTAACATCAATATTAGTGGTAGTATATCAGTATTAATAATTTTTTCAAACATAGTTACTCCTCATTTGTTCTTTATTATATCATATATTATTTAACTTAATATATAAATTTCTTGTTAAAAAATATATTTTAAGTTAAAATATATAATAGGTGAAACAATATGTTTGATGAAGATTTTAAATTAAATAAGAGCAATATTGTAATGATTGTTATAACAGCTATTTGTCTAGTTATTTTAATAGTGATGATTGTATTACTTATCTTATCTTTAAGTAAGCCCGTGGAGGATTTACCTAATTTAGATATTAATCAGGGAAGAACTTCGACAGTTGCTCCAAGAACGACGACAACGACGACAACTACTACAACGACAACGACGACCACAAGACCTTTAAAGAGTCCATATTATGCTGTCGATGTTAAAAACTTATTAAGTGATGAAGTATTTACGCGAAAAAAACTTAATAGAAGTGAAGCAGAAACGGTTGCAACAGAGTTATATAAGGTAGCCAATTCCTTTTATAATATTGCCGATAATTCTCTTTTAAATATCGATTTAGTTATTAATCATGCCAAGAGTGGAGAAGCCGATAGGATAATAGTTGATGGTAATAAATATGGACAGGTATATAATTATGAGGCATTATCGAGTAAATTAATATCTTCAAGTTACCTTTATGCCCTTAAGAATATCAAGTATGAAGGCAATCCGATATTTATAGAAAAGAATAAGAAGTACTATCGATTGGAGAATAAATTTAGCAATGTTGAACCAGTTTTTGTATCCGTTTCGGTTTCGACATTTAATGAATTTGATATACAATGTGAAGTGCGATATTACTTGTCAAATTATCTCGAGACAGGAGCTACTTCTCCAGTATATCAGATAAGTAAATTGCATTTGGGATTTGAAGATAATAGATGGAAGATAAGGGAATATAAATTTCCTCTATATGAATAGGTGATACGATGGATGGTAATAAAAAATTAAATGTCATATTAGGTATAGTAAGCGTCATAGCGTTTATTATTAGCATATACCTAGGTACGATGATAAATAATAATGAAAAGGCAAGAATATACTTTCATATGGAAGATATCGAAAATGTCAATTGGATAGATTCAAGAGAGAATATAAGTTTTAAAATAGAAAATGATAAGCTATATTTTAAAATAGGTGATGATGTAATAGTCGATAATAAAGATGCCGATTTAAATACTAAGGATGGAAATATTACTTATGGTGGTATAAGTGGCAAACTTTACTTGCGAAGTGTCAGTAAAGAGAATCTTGTCATATGGTATGAAAAGAGAGAATATCGCTTAGCAAGAGAAGTTATAAACAAGTAAAAAGGAACTAATTTAGTTCCTTATTTTTTATTCTTCTTGCGAATTATCATCGTTTGTATCATTGTTATTGTCGTCATTTTCTCCAGGACCAATTATATCTACTATATCAGTTTTCTTTGTGGTCGTTGTCGTTGAAGATTTAGTAGTTGTTGTTTTAGTCGATGAAGGTCTAGTTGTTGTCGTAGTAGGAGCTCCTGGATGTTTGATAACATTGACAGTTATACTCGTAATATCTTTAACTAACATTCCACGTTTAACACTTTGTTTGATAACTGTTTCATCTGGTTTATTGCGGTCATATCCACTTGTTCCTTGATATGCATAACTTGGCATAACAGTTATATTACGCGATTCACACCAATTCTTGACATATGATAAGGATTTATCCGTGAAGTCAGGAATTGTCTCATTTCTTTGAACGGTGTAATACTTTTTACCAATTACGGGTATTTTATATTCTTCATTAACGGAGAAGTTGAATGTCTTAACTGGTGTTGGTTGTTTCTTTTCAAGAGTTATCTTTAGGGCATCTTTGATTTCATCTAAGCTTTGTTCATAATATTGGAAGGTATAGACGCGACTCTTTAAATTATTGACGTACATCGTTAAGTCATATCCCGTTAGGTAAGTCTTTTGGATATTAATCATAGATCCCGAATTAGCTCCGAAGATCATATTCTTACCAACATTATATAGATTTAACATTTCATTTGTCGACATATTGGTATCCATATTAATCGATATGGCATCTAGTATCGCATAGAAATCATTGATACTCGATAAGCTTTTGGCCGAGTTAGCAATTGCCTCAACGACTAATTGTTGATGTTGTACTCTTTGGAAGTCACCAGCAGGTAAAGTCTTACGGTGACGAGCAAATGCTAGAGCTTGTTCGCCATTCATATGTTGGAATCCACTCTTTATACATTGTAGGTTTTCCTTTTTAAATGATCTCTTGGAGTTTTGTTCACAGAAATCTATTTTATCAGGTACGGTTATATCTATACCACCAAGGGCATTAACTAGATCAACGACACCTTTGAAGTTTATCTTAACATAATAATCAATGTTGATATCTACTAAGTTTTGAACAGTATTTATAACACATTGACTTCCATAGGCAGCTGATGAATTAATCTTCGATGAACCACCATTTTTAAGACATGCTATTGGAACATAAGTATCTCTTGGAATAGAGAATACGGTAGCATTTAAAGTGTGAGGATTAAAGGTTATAAGCATCAAGGTATCACCATTGAAGGCAGCATTGGCATTTAATTTATCACTTGTCGAGTCAACTCCCATAATTAATACGGTAAAAGGATTTTCGACACTTCCCGAAGATTCAATATAATCTTGGTTCTTCATCTCTTTTGAGTATTCATAGACAACCTTGGTATCTTTACCGATGTTTTCATATGATTCATATCCTTCATACATGACGACATAGTTACTCGTGATGAATATACCATTTAATGATCCATCATATAATTTCTCTAATAATTCAAAGTATGTATCATATTTTTCGACAGTTACATTTAACTTCTTATCTTTAATCATTTCATATGGAAGAACACTTCCTTCGACATCCGTCTCCTGATTAATCATACCAACTTTAAAATTCTTATTATTGTTAAAATTTGTCTTATTTAAAGTTATTAAGTTAGTGGTATAGACGAGTTTATCTTTACTTATACTATCTAATAGATTATACATCTTATTTATTGCTAGAGAACCAATAAGGGAAAAACTAGCAATTAGCATGATAATAAAGGAAAATGCTATAACACTTTTGTGTTTTTTCGTTAATAATAATAATAAACAGAAAAATCCGTATAATAATAATAGTATTCCAAGGACACATAGAACGATGATTCTTAGTCCAGTTTCAATATTATTTAGTAGTAGTAATGATCTAAATAGACTTCCATAACTTACTAAAAATAGTAAGAATACGAAAATATATATTAGTCGTATACTCAATTTTGTCTTGTTAAATTTCTTTAGTAGGATCTTCATAATATCTCCTCCCTATTTTCAATATTATACTACAATAAGTAATATAACTCAATTTATTTTTAGGTTTATTTTTTAATTCATATTTATTTTTTAATTCATATTTGATATAATTAGATTTAGAAATGAGGCATATAAATGAACATGAAGAAAAGAGCACTTGCCTTTGTAATTTGTCTTTTTCTCTTAGTAGCACTTTGCATTATATATATATTCAGTGAATTGTATACGGAAAGTGATGTACCGGGAATCAAGAATACAGATGCAGTAACATTTAAAACAGAGTATGAAAGTATTAATAATAAAAGCGTAGATGAAGAAAAAAATTATCGAGCATTAGAAATACCTGAGGAAAATCCATTCCTCTATATTACAGCTGAGGAATTAGTCGAAAAAATAGATAATAAGGAGACTTTTGTTGCCTATTTTGGCTTCAATACTTGTCCTTGGTGTAGAAGTGTATTAGCTAATTTAATAGCATCAGCTAAGAAGAATAACATCGATAAGATTTATTATGTAGATGTAAAAAATATTCGAGATACCTATTCTTTGAATGATGAACATCTCCCAGTACGTACAGTTGAAGGTACGAAGGGATATTATGATTTGTTAAATAGATTAGATCGCGTATTAGAAAATTATGCCAATTTAACTTATTCGACAAAGAAGAAAAAGAAGACAGTTATCAAAGAGGTTGAAGTAGGAGAGAAGAGAATCTATGCTCCTAGCGTAATTGCCGTAAGAGAAGGTTCACCAATTGGCATGACTTCGGGAATACCTAAGAAGCTTACTGATCCATATGGTGAGTTAACGGAAGAGATGAATGCTGATTCATTAGAACAGTTTGATAATTTATTTAAATCATTAACACATGATTCTTGTTCAATTGATGATAAGACATGTTAAAAGACTAGTTAAACTAGCCTTTTTTTATTGTTTCAAAATATTCTCTTAAAGCATTTCCCGTTTTGGTATCCAGCTTGGCAATTTCTAATGGTGTTCCCATACCCATAATATTTCCACCATATTTTCCCGCTTTTGGACCAATATCGATGACGTAATCACTTGATGCTATGACATCAAGGTTATGCTCGACGATGAGTAAACTGTTGCCAGCTTCGACGAGTTCTTTCATGACAATTAATAATTTTTTGACATCTTCAAAGTGAAGACCTTTAGTTGGA
>CAJTKV010000031.1:0-2515 GCA_910577075.1 uncultured Bacilli bacterium | reverse complement strand
CTCATCAAAGATAAGAAGGGTACCTTCATTTTTAGTCTTAGCAATTTCATTGGCAAGTTTTAATCTCTGAGATTCACCACCAGAAAGTGTAGATGTTGGTTGACCTAATTTAATATATGATAGACCTACGCGGATAAGGGCATTTAATTTATTGACGATAGCTTTTTCATCTTTAAATACTTCACAGGCTTCATCAATGCTTAAATTTAAAATATCATAAATGGAATAGCCATTGTATTTGATATCTAGGATTTCTCTTTTGAAGCGCTTTCCTTCACATTCACTGCAAATGACATTCATCTCTGGCAAGAATCCCATGTTAACCTTTATGCTACCTTCACCACTGCAACTTTCACATCTTCCCTTGGGAATGTTAAAGCTAAAATAGGTCTCATCAAATTTTTGCTTTTTAGCTTCCTCGGTACCTGCGAACAATTTGCGAATAGGCATATAGATATCGAGATATGTTAGGGGAGTTGAACGCGAGGATTTTCCAATAGATGTTTGATCACATAGAATGATATTTTTAATCTTCTCACGTCCATCTATGGAAGAGATTCCAATATTGCGGTTTAAACTTAAACTTTGATATAAGGCATCAAATATTAAAGAGGTTTTTCCCGAACCCGAGACACCAGTGATCGCAACCATGGACTTTAATGGGATATCGAGAGTTATATTTTTTAAATTGTTGATAGTGGCATTATTTACGCGAATAGAATCTATGGGGGTAAAATGCTCATTGTAGTTTATAATACCAGCATTTTTTTCATTAGATAGATAGGGACCAGATAGGGAGTTTTCATTATTAATGATATCTTCTAGTGATCCTGATGCGATAATATTACCACCATGGATGCCAGCTTGTGGTCCGATTTCAAAGATATAATCAGAGGCATTAATCAATTTTTTGGTATGTTCTACTAGGACGACCGTGTTTTTGTTACCAATGGAATTAAGTCTTTTTATGGCCTTAAGGATATTGTCAACATCACTGGCATGAAGTCCACTTGATGGCTCATCTAAAATGTAGACTATTCCGGATATTTCACTGGATATTTGAGCGACAATCTTTAGCCTTTGGGCTTCTCCTCCCGATAGGGTATTAGCACTTCTAGCCATCGTTAAATAGCCGATTCCCAATTCTAAACATAGTTTTAAACTTCTAATGAATTTAGGTTTTATGGTTTCAAGTATTTCATCTCTTTTATCATTAAAGTGATAAGTTTCAAGGAATGCCAATAATTCTTCTAGTTCCATGTGTGTGAAATCATTGATATTGCGGTTATCGATAAGGCACTTTAAAATTTCCTTTCTATAGCCAGTTGACATACATTCTTCACAGGGAGTTCTAACCATGTATTTTTCTAAGTCCTCTTTGACATCGAGACTTTTAGTCGTGCGATATAGTTTTTCATTTTCCATAATGATACCAGGAAATTCGGTCTTGAATTGACGATTCTTTTTCTGACCAAAGAGAAGAGCAACTTTTAATTCGTTAGAAAATTCTTTAATAGGCGTATTAACATCACAGCCATATTGTTGGATAAAGGAGTTTAAAAATTTGAATTTTGTCGTTCCAACTTTGGCACCTCCAAGTTTTAGTCCTCCTTCGGCAATGGAAAGTTCTTGATCGGGCCAAATTAATGTCTCATCAAATTCTAATGTCTCACCTAGACCTTCACAAAAGGGACATATGCCATCTGGAGAATTTAAATTAAACATTGAGGGCGTCAATTTTTTTAGCTCTTCGGGTAAAGTACTACAAGTTGAAAATAATACCTGTAGATAGTAGCCCATTTGGGAGATAGTTCCCACTGTACTTCGTGGATTTCTATTTGTGCGATTTTGCATAAGTGCTATAGCCGGTGGCAATCCTTCAAAGTGATCAGCGTTAGGCTTTTTAATCTTGGATAAAAAATATGATTCATTGACACCAAGGGATTCCATATAGCGGCGTTTTCCCTCGGCATAAAGGGTATCAAAGGCCAGTGTTGATTTACCTGAACCAGATACACCAATAAAGCTAACTATTTTGCCATAAGGGATTGTTATATTAATATTTTTTAGATTGTTTTCGCGACAACCATACATTGAAATTCCTTCCATAAAGACCTCCTAAAATTAGATATAGCACTATTATATCAAAATAATTATTGTTGATAAATGGCTTTTTATATGTTATAGTAAACTGCAATAAAAGGAGAAAAGATTATGGAGGATTTAGTAGCAATTGCCTTGATGTATAGTTATATTGTAAATGGCGTAAGAGAACTACCAGATTACACTATTAGTACTTATATCGATGAGGTTAAAAGAGAATTAATAAAGCTTAGAAGTAAATACGATATTAATGAAAGAAGAACACGTGAGTTTTTTGATTCTGTTCCCTATAAGATAAATGTTAGAAATGGGGAAGAGATTAAAGCTTGGAACCCATCTGATAAGAATAGCAATCCTTGTGCGAATGGATATGCTAATCAACCAATTTTATATTATGGATTTGCAAATTTAG
>CAJTKV010000030.1:15722-23679 GCA_910577075.1 uncultured Bacilli bacterium | reverse complement strand
TACTTAATTTACTCTTTTGTTGCACTTGACTTTTTAATTTAGAAAATGAAAGTGATTTAATTAACTCGAATATTAAAGACGATAAGAAAAAGAGTGTTAAACAAAAAACAAATAGATCGCCAATTAGTGTTAACAAAAATGATATATACAACATTGTAGTTAATTTATATGATGATAAAAATCAAGAGTCGAAAAAAAGAAAAAAGTACTTTCGATTATTTATATCAAGTATGGTGCTAATGGTTATATTAATAATATTCTTTATCATTTTTTCGTTATATAATGCTGTAAGCATATACAATATTAATGGAAGTGGATCTTCAATTGATATTGTTAATGGTTTATTTGTAATTACAAGAGATAAAATATATTTTGATTTAGGTTCAATAAGAAATAAAACTAAAAATGAAATAAGAGAATTAGAGCTATATTATTATAATAAAAATAATGATAGAAGCCTAATATTTAAAACTGATGATTTCTCTGATTCGAATATTATTCTTTATGATTTTATTGGTTATAATGAATACTTTAAGTTTGATGAAATGGATATGATTTTAAATAATCTTAGCATAGATATTCTTTTGAGTAATGAAACAACTGAAACAATTCGTTTTAATATTGAAAAAGAAGAGTTCAGCAAGTTATTCAATAAAAGAGAAGAACCAGGAGGAATAGGAGAGAAAACAAATAAGGTTGAACCTGAGGATACAGAGTTGGAAAAGTTTGTCAAAAAGAATTTTAATAAAGCTGATGATGGATATGCGTATGTTAAAAAAGATGGGAAAAGAAGAATTGAATATATCTACTTAGATAGAAACTTAACTATACTTGTAATAGATGGCGATATACTTGAATCTTGGAATTTTGATTGCATAGATGAAGAATTAATGTATCAAAAATTAAAAAAAACAGAAACGCTTGAAAGTATAATCGTTGATAAAGATGAAGAAAAAAATCAAGCTTATTTAGACGAATTTAATAATTATTTAAATATGTTAAAAAGTGATTTTCCTCAGTAAAAACGTATGCTCGCGCGCAACCATTAAAAAAAGCACCAAATTGGTGCTTTTTTTTTGTGTTCATTTATGGTTATAATCAAATTGTAATTAAATTTACAGTGAAGAGGAGCGAAAAAATATGAAAACAAAGATTATATTTTTAATGTTATTGGTTATGTTTGTTTCAATCAATAATGTTAGTGCAGAAGAACAATATTATAATAATAAATATAATGTAACATTAACAAAAGAAGAATACGATTTTCTTTCTAAATTTTATTGGGAAGGTTACCAAGAAGATATGACATTAGAAGATTATCAAGAATTCATTAAGTCGGATATTATAAATGGTGAATTTGAATCTTTTGAATTAGATGAATCTAAAAAACAATGTATAGTTCCATATGATACTTCTCATGAGACAGATTCAAAAATAATAAAAATATCAAAATCATGCACTACTATATGCCAAATTTCTGTGGTAGTTACTTGGAAAACTATTCTAAATACTAAAAGTTATGATGTTATTGGTGCATATTTAGAGGGAATAAACATTGTTGGAAAACCATCTACAAGAGCAAAAACGTCCAAAGAATCTAATACTTCATCAGATGTTCGGAATTTTAACAATGGTTTTGGAACTTCTATATTACTTCCTTCAAGTGGAAATGAATATATCATAAGTCAAACTTATAATGTAAGTAAGGGTGGAATAGTACATGCCAGTTACCAACATGCTAAAAAAGCAATAAGTTTAGTTAATAGTAAAAATTATACAATCTCATCAAGTGGATACGGCGGAGTATTTAGTTTTAGTGGAACAGCTTTAAATGTTTATGATAAAATGGGTGGAGTTTCAATAACTGTATAATAAGAAGCAACTAAAGTTAACATGAAAAAATGAAGATGTGAATATAATTCACACCCTAATTGATAAAAATGTGTTATATTGTTACTATCAAAGGATAGGTCTTTGATTAAGAAGGAGAAGTATATGAGTAAAGTAATAGAAATAAAGAATTTAAGTAAAACTTATAAGACTAAGACAAGAGAGGTTCAAGCACTAAGAGATGTAAGTGTTGATTTTGAATCGGGAAAGTTTTATGCAATCATGGGACACTCAGGAAGTGGAAAGTCCACGTTGATAAGTATCATTGGATTGTTAGAATCATTTGAAACAGGAGAATATAAAATAAATGAAAAAGATGTGAGAGGACTTAAAAACCATGAGGAAGCAGAATTAAGAAGAGATTCAATTGGATTTATCTTTCAAGAGTTTTTCTTAGATGAACATTTAAAAGCATATGAAAATGTTATAATGCCAATGTTAATAAATGAAAGAATAAAAAAGGAAGATAGAAAGAAAAGAGCAATTGAATTATTAGATTTAGTAGATTTAAGTGAAAGAGTAGAACACTTTCCTAAAGAGATGAGTGGAGGAGAAAAGCAAAGAGTAGCAATAGCAAGAGCTTTGGCAAATGATCCGAAAGTAATATTAGCCGATGAACCAACGGGAGACTTAGATGAAGAAAATGAAGAGAAGATATTTAAGATATTAAAAGAATTAAGTCAAGAAGGAAAGTGTGTAATAGTCGTAAGTCACTCAAATGAAGTAAAGAAGTATGCGGATGAAATCTTAACAATAGAAAAAGGAAAGTTAAGTAAGGAGAAGTAGTATGAAGATAAGTGATGCAATAAAATATTCCTATATAAAAACTATAAGAGATAAAAAAAATATTTATTTTATTATTATATTAACCGTGTGTTTATTTATACTTATTGCTAGTTTATTCTTTAGGATAGTTTATTTTGACCTTGTTGATGATTCTATTGAGATGTCAAAAGATTCAAGAAAACTTGCTGTTAGGAGTAAGGAAGAATATAAATACGTTAAAGATAAGACATATGATTTGGGATATGATGAATTGCTTAAAATAGAACATGTTGTAGATACATATAGTAGTAAATATGATTTTTATCCTATTATAAGCAAAACATTCAAAAACGAAAAATATGATGGGAATGTTCTATTGCTTTATGGAAGCGAAGAATCTCAACCTAAATATATCAACGGAGAAAAAATAAGAAATGAAGATACAGGAGTTGCTATTTGTTCAAAAAGATTTTACCCCAATGGTGAAGATAAAGGAATGACTAATAAAGATATTGAAATTTTAAATGGAGATGATTTGATTGGAACTACTTTTGAAATAGAAAAAGAAAAGTATTCACAAAACGAAAATGGATTTTTACCAGACGGAATTTATAAAAAAGAATATAGGATAATTGGTACATTTGATGCTTATGAAACAAGAGAACCATTAAGTAGTTGTTATATTAGTCCCAGGGATATGAAAGAATTGTATGATTTGACAATTGTCAACTATGATTATGTTGTTCCATCCCAATTTGCAATAATAGATAAATACATCAATATTGAAGCAGCAATTGATGATATTAAGAAGTTGGGATTTGAAGTTCTAACAAATGCTTCGGCAGATTATGAAACCCTTAACATCATTAAATCAATATGCTTACTAATTACTAGCGTTATAATCGTCACTATAATTTTTGTGTCTTCATTATATGTAAAGAAACAAAATAAGAAGAAAAAAAATGATATAGCAATAATGAAATCTTATGGATATGAGAAAAAAGATATAATTAAATTCTCATTAGGAAGTTTATCTTGTTTAATGGCTATATCATTTGTAATAGGGATTATATTATTTTTTATAACACTAATAATGTTAAAAATAATATTTAAAAATTTCTTATTAGAAAATCATATTTATATAGGAATCTATATAAGCCCATATATGACTGCTCTAATAATTTTAATGATAGTAACTATCATTACAAATTATTTTACAATAAATAAATTGTCGAAAAGACAAACTTTATCTATTATAAAAGAATAGAGTAGAAATTTTAGTGAAAGGAGGAAAAAATATGAAGAAAAAGATGATAATAGTCGCAGTATTAGTTTGTTGTATATTTACTTCTATAATAACGGTTAAAGCTGCCTCAAAAAAAGGTGCAGTTCTTGCTTATGATGGTACCACTATGCAATCAGTTATTGATGATAATATTGAAAAAGTTTTCCATGCTTCCATTTATCCAAAAACAATAAATAGAGATACAATACATGTTTATAATTTGGTTTATAGAAAAAATATTTTTAATCAACCAACAAATAAACTTAATCAAACTTTTTATATTGACAGAACATATACAAGTTACATATTTAATACTCAATTTAATGACAATTCAAAAAAATGGGCTAAATCAGAGTGGTGGAATAAAACAATGGGATCAACATTAACAGGAGATTTTTATCTTGTTAATGGTCACGATACTAATGCCTAAGGGAAATGGGTCATCTTACAGATGACACTTTTTCTGTTTTTAATAGAGTTATGAGCAATAATATGAAGTATAAGGATGCTTTTCAATATGCATTTATAAAAATGGCTAGGAATAAAAAGAATGTTTATTTTATAATTATAATGACGCTTTGTGTATTTGTTTTAATAGCTAGTGTTTATTTTTATATTGTTTTTTTTGATATCGAAAACAAATCGTATACCCGATCATTAGAAGCAAGAAGAATTATTGTAGAAGATGTTGAAAATGGAAATGAGAAATTTTCTCGAATTCTAGAAATAAATCATGTTATAGATATGTATGAATATGAATATCATACCAGAGATATAGATGAGTTTTATATTGATGGAAAAAAGCAAAAAGGTTATTTGACTTTTAACTACGGAAGTGAAATGACTCAACCCAAAAACATTAATGGCCGAAGAATATCAAAAGATGATACAGGAGTTGCTATTTGTTCAAAAAAATTTAAAACAACCAGTAATTCAACGGTATGGTCTAGTGATAAAATTAAATTTAAAAATATGGATGATTTAATTGGCAAAACTATTTATATCGAGGATAACATCTTTACCAAAGAGGATGATAGGGAAATAATGTTTGGAACATATACTAAAGAATATGAGATAGTTGGCACATTTGATGCCCAAGAAACTATGGATAGATTAGGAACATGTTATATAAGTCCAAAAGATATGCAAGAATTGTCAGAATCTACAAAAGTTGGCTATTCTAAAAAGAGATCTTTTAGAAATGTAATAGTTGATGATATAAAGAATGTTGATGAAGTAAATAATAAAATTAAAAAAATTAAAGGCTTAACAACATCACTAGGTGTATCTAAAGACTATACTTATTTAAATCAAATAAATAAGATATGCTTTGTCATTATAAGTGTTATAATTATTGTTGTAGTATTTTTATCAGAATTGTATATAAAAAAGCAATATACACTAAATAAAAATGAATTGGCATTAATGAAAGCATATGGATATGATAAGAAAAATATAATAAGAGTTTCATTAGCAAGTTTATTGTATCTAATGTTTCATACTTTTATTATAGGTATTACTTTTTTTACAATTGTCTTAATAAATTTTAAAAGTGCATTCAAAAATTATATGATATACACAAATAGTTATTTTGGATTTTATCTAAGTCCATATATTATTGCTATACTAATTTTAATGGTAATATCAGTTATTGTAAATTCTATAACTGTTAGGAAAATTATTAGAAAGCAACCAATGTCAATATTAAAAGGTTAAAGAATGTTATGAAGGAGTATTTGTATGGTATTAAGAAGTTTTTTTAGAAATAAAGTTACAAAGATATATTTAACAATAATAACAATATTGCTTATAGCAATATCTTTTCTCTTTGCTTCAGTAAGTTATTTAAATAAGTTATGTGATGAAGAATATCAAAAGGGATCAATAGTATATGTTGAAAGCAAAGAGGATATTTATGATGAACTTATGAATAATGAGGATATTGTAAATCCTTATGAAATAATTAAATTTGATTATACTGATGAAGAAATCATTAATAAATATAATATTTTTGAATATGAAGTAGATGAAAAGATTCTTGTATATGCCGATAAAGATAATAGATATAATCTAAAAGATGATGAGGTAGTTATAAATTATTTTGATAATAATTTATCTAATCAAGATAAAGAAAGATATGAGTATTTTAAAAATCAAAATATCAATTTTATTTTTAATGGCAATAATATTACTTTTAAAATAAAGAAAATTGAATTTAAGAATCATGGAAGTATAGTTATCTCCAACAATTTGTTTAATAAGTTAAAAAAGGAAAATATGAAGTATTCTTATATAGTAAGTTTTGTATCAGAGAGTGTCTTTAAAAATCATAAAGATATAGGTGTTAAAGAAATAGATTTAGCATCAGTTGACGATTTAGCCTATAGTGATAAAATTAAGAAAAATATGAATTATATTAAATATGCTAGTTATGTTTGCATAGGTATCTTTATTATTGTTATTATAGTTGTCAATAAAAATATAATATCAGATTTAAAAAATAATATGAGTGTTGAAGTAAAACTAGGATATACTAATACTCAAGTTAGATTAAATATCTTAAAGAGATTATTCTTATTACATCTATTAAGTTTAATATTGGCTGTATTGATATCAGCAATAGTAATTTTAATAATAAAAAATATCTTTACTTTAAATATGAGTTTTAACTTTATTTATAAAGATATATTACTAATATGTTTGATTATCATGAGTGATATATTATTAAGTTTGATTTTAAAAGTGAAAAAGTGAAAAAGATGTACATAAGAAAAGAAGATAATAATCTTCTTTTCTTATGTAATAATACTATTGAAATAAAGCAAATATAATTATATAATAAGAGGGCTTAGGGGTGAATATATGAAATTAAGAAACCGCAATAGAGCTATGATGATATTTATGTCATTGATGCTTGCTACAACTGGATGTGGCAAAAAGAATGATTATGAAAAGGAAGGGTTTGCTAGAATCCAAGAGATAATGGATAATAGTGAATTCTATCAAGAAGAGTTATTTGATGAAACTAATGAAGAAAACTATAAGCCCTTTTATCAGAACTATTTGGAAAACTTTGCTAAATATATGACACAAGAACAATATGAATTATTTCTTGCTGTAGTAATTGGCATGAGTGATCAAGAAGAATATGATTATGTAAACACTTATTCAAAATTAAATGATATGTTTGATATTACGCCAATTAAGGAAGGCAGATGCTTTTTTCAATGCTTTAATTCTCGTGTCATGGGAGAGAATATCTTATTTGCCGATATAAATAAACTTTCTAAGATGACTAAACACATTACAACATTAAGAGCAATAGTTAATAATGATGATGCTTTTTTTAAGAGTGTCTATTCAGCTAATATAGATGAAGTTATTGATTGTATATGTAAAAATACATGTTATGAGAATCGCGAATTAGTTGAAGAGTTATTTTTTAAGTTGGATTTATATTATGATCTAGTTGATTCCGATGATTATATGGATAATGAATTAAAGGATAATTATGAGGCTCGTGTAAGGGAAATTATCTCCTTCATTATTGAAGCTAAATGTAATAAGGATGAAAACTTTAGCAATAGTCTATATGCGAGATTCTTAAATGATAGTAATTACTTTAATAAAGAAACTTATTATGTCTTGCCATCATTGACGGAAAATACTTTTTATCTTCAAGTTCAAGATGCTGAGGGATTCTATCGCATTTATGAAATTGATAACAAATATTTATATGAAGATATTTCTCTTGAAGAGATAACTAAATTAAAAGCTAATTATATAATTGAACAAGGCATGAATATGAATATTGAAGATTATCATTATTCCTATGTTGATACTATGAAACTTTTGATGAGTATTATTGATGTGGATATTTTTAATAATCAAGAATTACCTGATAGTGATGCTATTCGTTTTGCGATGTATGAGAATTTACACGATTACTTTGCATTAGAAGCTGAATTTAATACTTTTGTTATAAAACTATATGATGGAAATTCTAAGGCATTAGAG
>CAJTKV010000030.1:4908-15712 GCA_910577075.1 uncultured Bacilli bacterium | reverse complement strand
ATATTCTTACTAAACGCATTAAAGAAGAGGGAATAAACTATGATGATTTTATTCGCTACTTATGTTTAGTTAACTATAATAATGAGCGAACTAGTACACATATTTATTTCAGTGGAACTTATGAAGAGATGAAAGCCAATTATATACCGGAGGATGAAGTGCGCTTGATGAAGGAAAGCGAATGGGACCCAATTGTGTACCGCATTCAGGAAAATTACTTTATTGGAAGTGTTCCATATGAAGATTATTTTGCGGATATTGAAAAGTGCTTAGCTAATAATGACCTTGGCTATGAATTATTATATAATCCGGATTGCGAATATACATGGGGTAATAATGAAGCAAATGTTACTAATTTAGATAATACACAGGTGTTAAGTTCGTTGGTGAAAGCCAAGGAAATGGAGTATAATGGAACGAATATTATCTATTATGAAATACCCGAAAATTATGAGCAAGCTTTAGCTGTTGAGACATTTTATAATATAGATAGTAAGTTTATTAATCGCACTGTTAATGGTTTTAAAACAACTATTGAAGATCCTGAAACGGGGGAGGAAAAGTTTGTCTTTGTTTCAGGTATTGCCGATTCTTTAGATAATGCGGAAGATATTCGCTTTATAATGGATTATCCGCTTTTTATAGAAAATAGAAGAAATAATGGTGTAAAGGAACTTTCTTTAGGAGGCAATCATGAGTAAATTTGTATATGTATGTGGCATTAATGAAAAGGAAATTTATTATAGTGAAGAAAGAGGAGAATTCTATTCTGTCGATTCGGGATTCTTTGGCAAGGAAACAGCAGAGGATTTTGAAGTAGCATCAGACTTTTTTACGCCAGAACAATTAGAAAATTTAGAAAGTGTTCGCGTTACTGATGAAAGAGAATTAGAATCTTTTAAATATACTTATAATTTAATAAAAAAATATGATAAAAAGCATTCTTCTAAGATATATAAAATAATTGATAGCATTAAAGATGACTTATCTATACCGGCGGTTCGCAAAGATATATTTAAGTATTTTGCTACTAGTTGTGTTTTTACTATTATCGTTATATTAGTCTATTTTCAAACGGAGCAACTAAGAGAAAATTTAAGAAATAAATATGAGGAAAAGATTGATAGGTATCGCGAGGAACATCAGAATGATGAGACGCATATGACAGCCTTTTTACAAGCTATTGAGGAAAATAATACGATAACTGAAGAGTTAAAAGACATATTAAGAAATGATTTTTCGATATTGGTAGAAAGTGATATATATATTCCTGATACTTTAGTCTTGGATAAGTATAAGACAAAAGCTATTTGTTCACGTTTAGCTTCGGCAGATTTTACCAATTGTGATGAAGGCAATTATACGGAAGTTTTAGCATATATATTATTTAATGAGAAAGATATAGTGGCTACTTCTCTTGCTCTTGAACTTGATGAATATGCCAATGGACGAGTTCCTTCTACTCAATCAATTTTGTTTGGTTCTTTATATACGAAAGATAAGACCAGTTTATTAAATGATATATTTAATAATGGAACAAATCAATTCGCCTTAGATATGGCCGAGATTTATGATGTCGATAAAAAGGATATTAAGGAATTATTGAATGTCTTAAAAAGATATACGGAAGCTTCTACGGAAGAGGAGAAGAATATAGAGTTAGAATCTTTTTATGCTAAATTAGCTAAAATATTGAGTTCTTATTATCGCGATAAAACAAATCTTAATGAAATTGATCAATTCATATTGGCAAGTCAAGTATATAATGGAAAATTCCAAGTTAGCAATAACTTATTTAGTGATATCCTAACGATTAATTATGATGATTCAAAATATGGACCATATGCGCTATATTATGATTGTCAGACGGGTAATGATGTCAGTCAAACTATCTATTTCGATAAATTAGTTAAGTTGATTAAAGAAAAGGGAAATAACCTCGATTATAATGATAAGGATGTACGCTTTTTATTATATTTGACAATTTTAGCTTGTGAAGATGAATTGTATTATTATGTGGATGAAGTCACCAGTTGTGTGACACCAGAAGAATTAGCACAAAAAATATATGATCGTGTTTTCTCTTTAGAGGATGGATTTACCAATATTAAACCACAATTCTTATATGCCTATTTTTCAAATGGAAATATATGCTATAATGATATATTAAAAGAGGTTAATTCACCTAATGATGATGCCTTTTCTCTGGCCTTATTTGTCGAATATAATAAGTGTATGAGAAAAGATATAGAGGCAGGAAATTTGTCAGAAGAGGAATATAAATCAAGATTAGAAATACTTTTTGGATGGGGAAATAAAGATAAAGTAGAGGCTTATGGCTTATTATTTAAGGCGTTAGAAGCGGATACATCTTTATTTAGTGAACTTAAGTTGAATCCTTTTATTTTTGATTATGCTAATGATGGTGTAAAAAAATATATTTATGTACCAGAAGATTAATTAAAAGGGCCTATAAAATAGGCCTTTTATATTGAATTAATAAAAATATAATTATATAATAAGAGGGCTTAGGGGTGATGATGATGAAGGTAAAAAGTCGAAAAAGAATAATGATGATGTTTATGTCTTTAATGCTTGCAACGACAGGTTGTGCAAATAAGAGCAAAAATAGTGGTGTCTATAGGGATGATTATCAAGAGGAAAGTTATGATGTTGTATCTTATCTGTTAGAAAATAATAACTTTTATAAAGACGAATATAGAACTGTTAAAGACTCTTATGTCGCTCTTTATTGGGATTATTTAGATAAATTTATTAAGCATATGTCGAAAGAACAGTATGATATATTTATTGAATTAGTAGATAATATGAATGGTGATGAGAGAAATGAATATCCTGAAACTTTAAATTACTTAAATACGATTTTGAATGTAAAAGATGATTCCTATGGGCGAGGATTTTTTAAAGTATTTAATTACTGTATCTTGGAAGAGCATCTAGATGTCAGGGGAAATTTCGGCGGGGAATTATCCAATCCTTTAAAAAATCTTGTTGCTATCGTCGATAATGATGAAGAACTTTTTTCTAGCATTTTTTCTGGTAACATTGAGAGTGTAATAGACACAATTATGGAAAATACGGGTTTTGATGATCGCGAAGTATTAAAAGAATTAATACTTAAAATGGATGCCTATACGGATATACTTGTAACTGATGAGATACTTGTATCCAATGAGTATATGGACGAAAAAATAAAAGATTCCTATGAAATGCGCATAAAGGAAATAATCGGTATGATTATAAGTTCTAAGTGTGAAAAATATCCAGACTTTAGTGATAGTCTTTATATGACTCTTTTAAGAGGTAGTTGGTATTATGGCCGCGATAAATATAGTATCTTGCCTGGTATAACGACAGATACATTTACCGTTGATGTGAAAGATCCTGATGAGGTTTATTCTCTTCCTAATTTAAATAAGGCTTTTTTATATGGATCTAACTCGATGGAAGATTTGAAATGCGTTGGTGTAAATAATATTTTAGCAAGATCATTTCATTTGGAAGATGAGGATGACAATGCTGTTTCGGATATGATGCAATTATTGATGTGTCTATTGGATTCTAATATTACATTTAGCGATATTGATAAAGCTGAGGATTTTCGAAAACTTATCTTTGACAATTTATCGAAATATTTTGGTACACAGGAGGAATTTAATACGTTTGTCTTAGAACTATATTCTTCTAAACCGACTGTTTTAGATCAATATTTTAATATTTTAATTCAAAGTATTAAGGATAATGGCATCACTTATGATGATTATCTTCGCTTTAATGCCTTAGTAAACTATAATAATCAAAGAAAATATATGAATGTTTCCTTTAATGATAGTGATAATTATATTGACCGTGATGATTTAGCTAATATGAAAGAAGAGGAATATAGGGATATAGCCAGTTCTAGTGAAGATAATTATTTTCTTGGCAGTGTAGATTATCAAAAGTATTTTAAAGAAATTGATAAATTGCTAGCAGAGAATAATTTGGGATTCGAATTTCTCTATGATAAGGATTTGAAGACGGAATGGATCTATGGAACGAGGGAGATAGTAGGCGATAATGATGCGAGTGTAATAAGTTTTGAAGTAGTACCAGAAATGATGGAATATAGTGGAACGAATATTATATTTTATGAATATCCCGAGTATTATGAAGATGGTGTAGCTGTTGAAGTGTTTAATAATATTAACAACGAGATGACAGCTAGAGAAATTGAGGGATTTAAGGGGAAAATAATTGATCCTATGACGGGAATAACTAGAACTATCTTCGTTGTCAATATGGATTCTAGCAAAGAGGGATATGCCAATATTCGCTTTATGGTTGACTATGAAGCATTTACCAAAAGTCATGAAGATACCAAAAATGTGAAACAGGTTTTATCAGGAGGAGAATATGAGTAAGTATATATATTTGGGAACTGATGGAGATAAAGTTATTTTTTATAATGAATTAAAAGATGAGTTTTATTCAGCTTATGAGGAATATTTTAGTGAAGATAAAGAGGAAAATATAGAAATTGGCGATGATCGGGATAAAAAAGAACAAGCTGTTCTTATTACTAATCCCGATGAGATTCAAGCACTTAAGGCTTTTTATGAAGCTATGAGAAAACATTCCATAAAAGAAGAGAATTTAACTAAGGCAATAAGAGAATTAAATAAGAGAGATATTAGAGAGAAAAAGTCTCGTGAAAGGCGAAAAAAAATATTATTCTTTTATATTTTAGTAACTTTTTCACTAGCAGTATTCTCATCAGAGGTTCATTCTCTATGTAATGAAGCTGGAAAAAAGTTTGAAAGCTTAGTTGATGATTATAAAGCCAGTCATCAAAATGATGATATACATCTTCTTAAATTTTATGAAAGCATAGAAGAAAATGCGACAATGAGTCAAGAATTGAAGGGAACTTTTAAATCTATTTTTTCTACTATTGTTCTTTCTGATGTCTATATATCGGATAGTGAGGTCAATCAAATCAGTCATCGTCTTAAAATGTTTAACTTTGAAAATTATAATATATCAAATTATTCTAGGACCTTGTCATATATTCTCTTTGGGAAGGATAACATTATAAGCAAGTGTACATCAATGTCTTTATCAGAATATGTAGATGATCGGGATTTATCAGAGGAATCAATCATGTTTGGTATGTTAAATATTGAAGCAAATGATAAGCTGCTTACTTCCATATTTGCTGGGGAAGATGGATATATTAACTATTTAACTAAAAAATATAATACAACTGAGGAAAATATCAGGGAATTGATAAATCTAATAAATGCTTATCACGAATCGAGAAATTCGGAGAAAAAATTAGAAATTAGAGATACATTTTATCAAAAATTAGGTAATATTCTTTTAAAATATTATCAGGAAAATGTAGAATATAGCGAACTTGATTATCTTGTTTTATCAAGCCAAGCTTTTGATGATGAATTCTTGATTAAGAATAATATCTTTTCTAAAAATATTGCTGTTACATTTAATGATCCAAAATATGGGAAATATGATTTGTGGTATAATTCAGAAACGCAAGAAGATTATTCGTTTGCCATTTACTGTGAAAAATTAGCCGATTTAATTAATAAAAAAGGCAATGCTCTAGATTATAATGATTCCGATGCTCGCTTTTTAATTTACCTTGTATACTTAGCTCGCGAGGATTCATTTATGAGTCAAAGTGAAGAATTAGCTGAAGTTAAGACAAGTGATGATTTATCCTTGTTAATAGGGTACAATGTCTTTTATGATCGCAGTGGACGCGTGAGTATTGATCCAGCTTTTCTTTATGGTTATCTTTCCACTGGTAAATTAAATATATCGGATATTGTTGATAGTATGCGAGTGCCAAAAAACAACGAGGATTCTATAGCTTTATTTCAAACTTTAGATTATTGCTTGAGAATCGAATTAGCAAATAAACCCGATTATTATGAGGAATATAGTGCCAAAATGGCAGAGATACTTGATTATATTCAAAGTGATGATGAAGAATTTTATAATCTATTAGTAAATAGTTTGAAAAATAATACATCACCACATTATGAATTTAAATTAGTACCTTTCTCTTATGATGAGATAAAAAGCGATACAAAAGAATATACCTTTAAATAGGGGAGAAAGTGAAAGACTTATAAATGCAAAATAAGTCTTTTATATTGAATTATTAAAAATAAAAGTATATAATAAGGTGACTTAGGGGTGAATTTTATGAAAGCCAAAAATCGCAGAAGAACGGCTATGGTTTTGCTATCGTTGATGTTAGCAACAACAGGGTGTAAGCGTGAAGAAGTCAATATAAAAGAGGGATATGAAGAAAAAATTGAATCTTTCCTTGATAGAAAATATCATTATACAAGCAATAGTATTTTTACGACAAATAAAGATTATTATGAAGATTTTTACTATAAATTTTTTTGTATGGCAATTGATAATATGACGGATGAAGAGTATGAAGAATTTTCGGAAGAATTAGATAATTTGTTAGACTATAATCATAGCATTGATACGCTTCTTTATTATGTTACGAGTATGCTTAAGCGTGATAATGATGAATTTGGTCATGGATTTTATTCAATGTTTAATTACCAATTAAAAGGAAAAGAAGTTGGCCCATTATGGTATCTTGAAAGGGAAACATTCGCACATATAAATACTTTAAGAACTATTGTTAACGATGATGAAAAATTTTTTGCTAGTGTTCTTTCTCGCGATATAGATAAAGTTATTGATTGTATATATCAAAATACCCAGATAAAGGATCGTATTTTAGTAGAAGAATTAATTTTAAAATTAGATCAATATTATGAAATATATGATTCAACAGATTATCAAAATCAGAAATTAAAAAGTATGTATGAGACTCGCATTCAAGAAATTATGAATACCTTGGTTCAAACAAAGTGTGCATATGACCAAGAATTTGATAAAACGTTATATGCAGCAATGCTTAAAGAAAGTAAGTATTTTCGCAAGAATGAGATAACTATTTATCAAGAATTATTAGGGCTTAATGCGGGTTTTAGTGAATCGAATTATGGTACTCTTTCTTATAGTATGAATGTGCCTTATACATATTTATTGTCCGACATCAGTATTGAAGAAGCTAAGACAAAAAATGTAGAGATGGAGATATCCAATGTATTTGATAAGGATACAGCAGATTATGAAAAAGAATTCTTCGATTTAATCGTTCTTCTTCTCGATAGAGATGCTTTGGGAAAAAGTAGTTCCGATGAAAAGACAAGTGTGGAGATTCGCGCTTTAATCTATGAAAATCTCAAAGACCATTTTAAAGATGAAGATGAGTTTAATAGCTTTATTTTAAGTTTTATTGAAGGCAATCCATCAGCTCAAAAATTTTATTTGCGTCTATTTAATGAGCGTTTATCAGATGAGGGCATAGAGTACTATGATTTCATTCGCTATACGGCTTTAGCTAATTATATCAATGCCTCAACGATTACGCATTATAGGGAGAGAGAAGCAAATTTTGATTTTACGTTGGATGTTACTTATGGTGATTTAATTAAGATGACTAAGGAGGAATATGAGGAATACGTTCATACTTATTATGAAAACTTTTTGTTTAATTGGGAAGTTGACTATCAAAAATATCTTGAAGAAGGGGCAGAAATACTTGCCAATAATGATTTAGGATATGAAGCTATGTATAATCCCGAATGTTCAGTTAATTGGGAATATGGATATCTCTCTCCAAGGTATGTAAGCCCTTTGGTAATAAGTGAAAAGATTTCACCAAAGGCGGGTAAATATAATGGTGCTAATGTCATCTATTATGAATATCCAGAATTTTATGAAGATGGCGAGGCTTTAGATACTTTTATAAATATTGAAGATGCCTTTACGACGCGAACTATCCCTGGTTTTAAAGTGGAGATTACGGATGATAATACAGGGGATGTGAAGTATATCTATATCGTATCTATTGGAGGAAAATTGGAAGAATTTGGCGATGCACATTTTGGAACTTTCTACTATAACTTCAACAAAAAGAAAGATGCGAAGGAATTATCTTTAGGAGGCAACAATGAATAGATATGTTTATATTGGTTCCTATATTGAAAAGGGCGAAGAAAAAAAGATATATTACAATGCAATATTAGATAAATTCTATGCCGTTCCAGCGGATTTCTTTGATAAGCAAAAAGATGGGTTGGAATATCTCGATGATTTAATTCCGGAAGACTTTGAAGATCCGGATATTAAACCCTATGAAATAACTAATAAAAGCGAATTGCAAGGATTAAAATCAGTCGTCAATTTTAATGCAAGAATAGATAGGGAAGATACGAAAGAAAAACAAAATAATGCTAGTAAAAAGAACATAGAAAATGGTAGCAAAGAAAAAAGAAAACACCATTATAAAAAGGCTATTTTGGGATGTGTCTTTGTCATTGCTGCTTGTTACTTGATGACTTTGGCGTATAAACCCTATGAAAAGGAAATAAAGGAGCATATCGATGTGTTAGCTGAATCTTTGGAGAATAGAGAAGCAACTAAGGCGAGATACTTAGATAAGGTAACAGAGGCGATTAAAGACAACTCGACTATTGCTGATGATATAAAAATACTTTGGACAAATGATTTTACTTATCTTTTTAATGACGAATTATTTATTACTAATTCGCAAGTAGCAGATATAACTAAGAGAATTAGCGAAGGTGATTTTCAAGATGTAAATAGCGATAATTATATTCTTGAATTAAGCCGTGTTATATTTGGCGATGATTATAGCATTTATGTGGGATTAACTAATCAATTAGATGATATGGCGAATGAAAAAGAGCGTATTATTCCTCTAGATTCTAATCTATTTGGTTACCTTTCTTTAGGTGTTCAAAAAGAACTTTTAAAAGATACCATTATTTTTGGCAAAGATAAATATATTGAAGTATTAGCTAATACTTATGGAGTATCTGGAGATGAAATAAAGGAACTTACGGATTTGCTTGATAGATATTATCATTCGACAGGCAAGCTTCAAGATGACTATTATTCCTTATATATAGAGAAATTGGGCAATATTTTGATTAAATATTATAAAAAAAAGGGAATTTTAAGCGAATATGAACAATTTGTCTTGGTTAGTGATATTTATAATGTTGGAATATATTCGGCTGCTGATGTCTTTAAAACAGTAGAGATAAATAATAATTTATTTAATGATATGGTGGTAGTAACTGTTCGCGATAATGTGTATGGTCACTATAATTTATATTTTGATTCTATAACACATGCTAATATAACTACAGCTTTTTATCTGGAAAAACTTGCTGAACTCATTAAAAATAAAGGAGAAAATTTAGATTATCAAGATCCAGATTCACGTTTTTTAGTTTATTTATTCACTTTAAGTGAAAAAAATACTTTACGAGATGAAGAGAAGAAAGAATTATTTACTTCTACTGATGCCTGCGAATTAGCCGATTATATAACTTCATCAATTTTTGACACGTATGATTATATCAGAATGAACCCAGAATTTGCTTATAGTTATTTTTCCAATGGACAAATAAATTACGATGAAATGTTTTCGGAAATTAATGATGTTAGTAGAGATACTTTATCAATGGCAATATTTATCGAATATGAAAGATGTTTGCGTCATGAAGTCTTAGATGGAAACCTTAGTGAAGAAAAATATAGAGAGCAATATGAGGAAATTTTGAGAAAAATTGCTTTATATAATACCGAACTTAAGAAGATTGTTGAAGATGCCATTAATAGTGAAGAACCGATTTTTAAATCTTTCAATATCCCTCTTAAAGATTCAGAATGCATTGATGAAGCTATAAAAAAATATACTTATCAATAAAATTTCAAAAAATGACAAAATTCTATTGATTTAGACAATTGATATGTAATATAATGTCATTAAGGGTACATACCCTTGATGGGGAGAAAGGTTGATATTAAGTTTACAACAGGATTATTGCAACGGACACCAAGACTATTCAACGAGAGAAGATATAAAACTTAAAATACAGATTTTTAAATGACTATCAACAAGCTACAACAACCAATGAGAACAAAATCTGTATTACATACAACGAAGATAATGCAACGAAGATATGTTTTCAAACCATGATTACAAAGTTTAGAGATTCTCTAAACTTTTTCTTTTGTTCTTTATAATGTTTGATATTTTTAGTATAATGAAGTAAATAAGGAAGTGTACACAAGATGGATGAAAAGTTATTGAGATTTTTTAAATTAGTTAATTTTACTGATGTAATATCTTTTGAAGATGCTGCACTAAAAGATATGGTGGTTAATCGCAAGGAAAATACATGGACCTTGAGGATTAATGCGAAGAATATAATCGATTTAAATGCGATGTTAAGTTTAAAAAGACTTTGTGCAGATGGCGTTGATGATATAAAACATATTTATATTCAGATGACTTATGAAAATCTCAATAGTGATTCAGTAATCGAATACTTTTTACATTACCTAGATATATTAATTGAGAATAATCCTAGTTTATCGGGATTAAATCGCGATATGGTAAAAATCGATGATGATGTCATAATTGTTGAAGTTACCTCGAAAATAGAGGAGACAATTCTCAAAAAAGAATGTAAGAAAATTATGAAAAACTTAAATGATATGGGGATAATGGGTGTTGATGTATCTTTTGTCATCAATGAAGAAGAAGCCAAAATCATTAAGGAAAAAATCGAAAAGGAAAAGGCTGAGGTTGTCATTCCTAAAAGCATAGTTAAAGAAGAGGAAAAGAGCAAATGGACACCTAAAA
>CAJTKV010000030.1:0-4894 GCA_910577075.1 uncultured Bacilli bacterium | reverse complement strand
TGGAATATCAAAGAGAGGGCGTTTTGCCAATATCTTCTATTAATCAAGAGGAAAATGCTGTAAATCTTGAGGCCTATGTCTTTGATGCGGAATTTAACCAACTTACGAAAAAGGATGGAGATCTTCTATTTCTTGTGACTTTAAAAATAAGCGATAATACATCATCTATTTTAGCTAAGACTTTTGCCGCTGATGAAGAGGAATTTGTAAGCTTAGGACGCGATTTAAAAAAGGGAAAGTGGTTTCACTTTACTGGACAGGTAAGATTTGATAATTATGCCAAGGATTTGGTTTATCAATTTAGAAGTTATGAGCCTATTGACAATCCAGAGATAAAGCGTAAGGATAATTATCCTTTGAAGCGAGTTGAGTTACACAGTCATACGATGATGAGTCAGATGGATGGAGTATGTGATGAGATAAAGTTGATTAATCAAGCTATATCTTGGGGACATGCGGGAATTGCCATAACCGATCACGATTGTTGTCAGTCGTTCCCTCATGTATTCGATACAGTAACAAAATATAACAAAGGCAAGAAAAAGGAATTGGATGCGCGAATAAAGGAATTAGAAGAGAGTCTAGAAAACATTAAGGCATCGGAAAATCAAGAGGGAATTGCCGAGATTGAAAAGTATATCGAAGAGGCTAAATTGGATAAGCAAAACTATAAGCCCTTTAAAGCGGGTTATGGTGTTGAACTCGATATGTGCGAAAGTTTTTTGAATGTCTGCTTTAATGCCAATGATGATTTGATTGAAGATAATACTTTTGTCGTATTCGATACTGAAACAACAGGTTTTAATCCCGGACTTGGCGATTCGATGATTGAACTGGGCGCTGTTAAGGTAAAAAATGGCGAAGTAGTAGATCGCTTTGATGAATTAATTAATCCTGGACACCATATCGATGAAGCCATTACGCGTGTAACGAATATCAGTGATGATGATGTTAAAGATGCCGAGAATGAAGAAGTTGTTACGAGACGCTTTAAAGAGTGGATTGGAAATCTTCCTCTAGTTGCGCATAATGCTAGATTTGATAAAAATATTTTAGACATGGCATATTATAAGTATGACTTAGGAAAACTAGAGAATCCGATTATCGATACGCTTATGCTTTCACGTGTTATCAATCGAGATTTAAAGAAGCATAGTTTAAAAGCTTTAGGTAAATTCTATGGCATTGATACTGGTGAAGCTGAAGATGAGGATGAAGCAAATGAAAATGGTGGAAGTAGCTCTCAGGTAAAATTGGATGATGAGACAGTCGATGAAATAGAAGATATCAAAGTTGATGGAGTATCAGTCTTAAAAGTTGTGGACCGAGAATATCAAGATATGGATATTACGACAGAGACGCAAGTGACTAAACATAAGAAAGAATACTATCTCGATACGATTTATAAGGCTAGTAAAACCGAAAAAGCAATTATCGAAGTCACGATGAAAGAAGGATATGAACTAATCGGATTTAATCCAGAATTTAATCTTCATCCTGCCGAAAACATTTGTAATATTAAATATATGACATCATTTGGCGAAAAAGATATCAATGTAACAATCTATGTTGGTCAACACCATGGTGCCGATGTCGATTCAGAAAATACGGGCTATATCTTCAATAAAATGCTTAAGCAAATTGAAGGAATTCGCACCTTAAAGGATTTAAATAATTTGGGATTGCTTGAGGAGATATCTTTTAGAAATGATCACAAGAAGCTATCTAATATTGCCGATCTTTGCAGTTATAAAAATTATGTTCGCAAAATTGAAGAAAATGAAGTGGTTGATCCTAAGTTTGGCTATCCTTTTGAAAAGTATGACAATAAAGATTATGTATGGAAATATGAGTGGTGCCATGATGATTGTCTAATGATGTATGAAAATATTCCTAGCAAGACATTCACCGAACACTTGGCTAATGTCTATGATAACGTTAAGCATGTAACCTTTATTGCTATAAATCACGATGGATTGAAGAATTTATTTAAGATTATAAGTTTTGCCAATTCCAACTTCATTCAAAGAAGTGCACGAATTCCTCGAAAATTAATTGATGAATATCGCGAGGGAATTTTAGTAGGTTCGGCTTGCTTAAATGGTGAAATATTTTATATAGCTGAGACGCGTTCAGAAGATGAGCTAATTGAAGCTATGAAATTTTATGATTATATTGAGGTACAACCAATTAATAACTATATTCATCTTTTGCGTAATCACGATATTACTTCGATGGATCATTTGAAAAAATGTATAAAGAAGATAATTGACTGTGCTAAAAAAGCGGGAAAATTAATTGTTGCTACAGGTGATGTTCACAATATCAATGAAGATGATTTATTATATCGTGAGATAATAGTTAATCAAAATATTCCCGGTAAAGGAAGACACCCGTTGGCAAGATATTTAACGGGTCAATCTAAGTTCAATGTCAATAAGGACAATATCAATGCGGCAATTGCTAAAGCACGTAGTAATGGCGTTGAACTTTCCTCTATTGATATTAAAGTCTTAAAATATATCTATATATTATATAAAGTTAAAAATATTGATATAACGAGTACAAATATTGCTAGTATTTATTCGGTTGATAAAAATAATCCTGAGGAAGATAAATTGAAGGGGAAAGATGGAGAGACGGAAAAGAAGTATATTATTGATGCCTCTTTAAGAAAATTGCAAATAGCCAATATAATAACTGTCAATTATGCCAATGGAACGTATTCACTTCTGGCAAAATATACCGATAGCGAAGCTTCTACGGGTGGTCATATACCCAATCAGTTCTTTAGAACAACTGATGAAATGGTTGAGGAGTTTGCTTGGTTAAATGATAAAGATTTAGTTCAAGAAATAGTTATCGATAATCCGAATAAAATCATCGATATGTTAGAGGAAATTGAGGTTGTCGTTTATCCTGATAAGCCATATTCGCCAATAATTGAAAACAGTCAGGAGACTTGTCGTGATTTGGTTTATGAAAAAGCTTATTCAATGTATGGAAATCCCCTTCCTCGCAATATTGAAAATCGTATTGCTCAAGAGTTTTATGGAGATAAGATTGATCAACTAGTATCAGAGATGATTGCCATAAAATATCCCGATATGACGGAAGAGGAGAGGGATGCAATATTCCAAGATGAATTACATGATGTTATTTATAGTGGATATGATGGCGTTGTAAAACTAAAAGCTGATCAGTTGAAACGCTTAGATGATTCCCTAGAGGGGGATGCTTTAATAGAAAAAGCAAAGGCTGAACTTACAGGTATTATCGGAGGAGGATTTGACGTTATCTATTTGATTGCTCAAAAACTCGTTAAACACTCGAATGATGATGGCTATTTAGTAGGTTCTCGTGGTTCAGTTGGATCATCATTTGTTGCATCCATGATGGGAATAACCGAGTGTAATGGTTTACCAGCGCATTATTATTGTCCAAAGTGTCAACATAGTGAATTTGAAGATGAAAATGGAGTAGCTTATTCGGAAAATTATCCGAGTGGTTTTGACCTTCCAAATAAGAATTGTCCAAAATGTGGCGCATTGTTAATTCACGAGGGAAATGACATGCCATTTGCCACTTTCCTAGGTTTTGCTGGTGAAAAGGTTCCCGACATTGACCTTAACTTCTCGGGAGATAACCAATCAAGTGCGCACGAGTATACGAAGGTACTATTTGGTACAGATAATGTCTATCGTGCGGGAACGATTGGTACAGTTGCCGATAAGACGGCATTTGGTTACGTTCAAGGTTTCTTTGAGGAACGCATGTTTAATCAATTGCGAATTGAAGCGCGATCTTATGGTCTTGATGTAATGGGAAAAGATGATCTTAAGAAAAAGGGAATTATTCATAGCAATATTCGCATTCCCGAGGTGGAAAGATTAGCCGTTGGATGTACAGGAGTTAAAAGAACGACCGGACAACATCCAGGAGGAATAGTTGTCGTCCCTGGCTATAAAGATATATGGGATTTTACACCATTTCAGTATCCTGCCGATGATCCAAACAGTGCATGGCGAACGACACATTTTGATTACCATGCTATCGATGCCGATCTTTTAAAACTCGATATTCTTGGACACGATGATCCGACTGTACTTCGCATGCTTCAAGATTTATCAGGGTTAGATGTTACTAAAATTGACTTAGGAGATTTGGATACCATGAAAATATTTACGGGACCAGAAATCTTAGGCGTGGAAAAGGAAAGATTGCGCGGATTAACCAGTAAAGATGGCAAAAAGTATTGCCCAACAGGAACTCTTGGTGTTCCCGAATTTGGTACATCATTCTTGCTGGGAATGCTTGAAGAGACAAAGCCAACGACTTTTGCCGAACTTATCAAAATATCAGGTCTATCACACGGAACAGATGTTTGGTTAGGAAATGCACGCGACCTATGTACACCTGATGAAAATGGCAATATTCAAGTGCCATTTAAAAACGTCATTGGATGTCGTGATGACATTATGGTTAACTTAATTCAATGGGGATTACCACCAGCTAAGGCATTTAAAATAATGGAGTTTGTCCGTAAGGGAAAACCAAGTAAGGATCCTGAAGGATGGAAAGGCTTTGCCGAGATTATGCACGAATATAATATTCCAGAGTGGTACATAGAATCATGTCGCAAGATAAAATACATGTTTCCAAAAGCTCACGCGACGGCCTATGTAACTAGTGCTTTCCGCATTGCTTGGTTTAAGGTGCATCATCCAATTTGGTATTATTGTGCTTTCCTTTCTATTCGTCGTGATGACTTTGATGTTCCATCGATGATTCGCGGAGAAGATGCGATAAGAGATAAAATCGATGAAATTGATGCCAAGGGCAATCAAGCTTCCAATAAGGAGGTTAACACACGCGATACTCTATGTATCTGTCT
>CAJTKV010000029.1:1836-24686 GCA_910577075.1 uncultured Bacilli bacterium | reverse complement strand
AAAATAAAAGCATACACTTTTTTTGTGTACACTTTTATATTACAACTTCATTCAACTAAATTAACTTTTTGCACTTATTTTTCTCAATAGTGAGTCTGCCTTTTTCGATTTTATAGTTATCATCAGTTATTCGCAAATGACATTCTTGATGAGCGCTTCCTATGGCAATTACATTACCAACAGAATCTCTTTCAATTAAAACCTTAGGAAGTTTTACGGGTTCTCCTCCCATATTTAGCAAATCATCAGTTCCTAAAAAGACTAAGATATTTTCAATATATTGCCTATAATGGTTGCAAGCCCTTTTAACTAATTCAGGATTATTAGATGCCGAGATTAAAGGATAACCAAAACCATAATAGAGATTTCCCGCTACAAATCCCGTATGGAAGTTTTCATTTTCGATGGAGATATTTAAAGTATTACTAGCTGATGTAATTCCCGTAACTTTTCCTTCAAAGATTTCACGTTCATCTATAGTGCTTGGTTCGGTTTTGTATTCACCAGCATCATTTAAATGGAAGATTTGGTTATTGGCATTGCAAATTTCATTGACAACGTCGCGAGAATTAACTTTAAAAGTTATAGGAATTGCCGGATTATCTACACCACCTATTTTTAAAAAGTTTGTCTTGCCACAGGCAAGAAGGATTCCAAACACCTCTTTACGAAAATTGATGGCATCAGTTATGTATGGACTGCCAAATATCCCCGCTTGTTTACCTTCAGAATCTCTAAATTCAACTTCAAAGTAACTATTTTCTTCATCTATTTTGCGAAGGCGAATACTTGATATTTGAACCTCTTCGGCAGATATTTCATTTACGGGACTGTCATCAAGTTCAATAATTTTATCATCCTTACAAGACTTTCCGAAATTATCAAGAGTTTCATATTCATAAGAAACTTGTTTGCCAATTTCAAGCCAGGCATTTCTAACCATCTCTTGTTGTTCACGATAAGAAACTCGAGCAGCTGGACCTTTAACTTCTATAATTTCTATTTCCGAAAAATCTTCATTGAACTGATATCTAAATTGATTGATTTCCCCCGTTTCAGGATCTGGCAATTTCATATATTGGATATTGGAATAGTCCTTTAGGACAGTCATAAAAGCATTTAACATTGTAGGATTTTTAAGATATTCCCGATGAAGATTTTCGGGCATCTTTCTTATTGTCTCATACATGTTTAATTGATTTAATACTTGACTGCGGTATTGATAATATTGCGATAAATTCCAAGCAGAAAACAAAAGACCAAAAAAAGGTTTTAAGACCATTTTGGAACTTTTCATCTTGCTATTTTCTTCCACCTCTTCGGCAATTTCCCCCATTTTTTTAATATCGACAATATATCCGGCATCGGCTAGATCTTTAAACAACAATAACTCTCTATAAAAGGATACTCCGAGACTTGCTAATATGGTTATGACGCAAAAGATAATAATTTCTAACATAAATATTTCCCCCTTAATTGCGTGTTATATTATCACAAAAAGAGAAAAAAGAAAAGAAAATAATTCTAAAAAACTATTTTCTACTAATTTCCTTTAATTTATAGAGAATATTTAAGGCTTCAAGAGGTGTCGTATTTAGGGGATTAATTTCCTTTAACATCTCTTTTACTTCATCTTTATGCTCTTCTTCTAAAGCAAAAGATATCTGTTCGGCATGTATACTTGGCGTATCCTTTTTACTTTCGGATTCATATACGCTTAAGATTTCACTTGCACGCTTTAATAAACTTTCGGGCATTCCTGCTAGTGCAGCAACATGAATACCATAGGACTTATCGACAGCTCCGGCAGAAACTTTATGAAGGAATGTGATCGACCCATTTTCCTCAACAGCTTCGACGTGAACATTTTTGATATCAGGATAATCCTTATCTAAATCCGTAAGTTCATGATAATGCGTAGAAAAAAGCGTCTTACATTTAATGTTTTTACTAATATATTCGAGAATGGCACGAGCTAAGCTCATACCATCATAAGTAGCGGTTCCTCTTCCCAATTCATCGAAAAGAATTAGTGAATTTTCTGTAGCATTTACTAAGGCATTTTTAGCCTCAAGCATTTCCACCATGAATGTCGATTCACCACTTACAAGATCATCACTTGCTCCAATTCGCGTAAATATTCGATCAAAAATCGGCATTGCACAGGATTCGGCGGGGACAAATGAACCCATTTGGGCAAGAATAACCGTTATAGCTAATTGACGCATATAGGTTGATTTTCCACTCATATTTGGTCCAGTAATTAAAAGAGTTGTCGTATCTTCATCCATGATTATATCATTTTTGATATAGGTGTTTTGACTTACTTCTTGCACAACAGGATGGGACCCTTCGATGATGGAAATACTGCGATCATCAGTAATCTTAGGTCTTATCAAGTGATATTCTTCAGAAGCAATAGATAAACTTGCAAAGACGTCTATCTCACTTAGAACTTTTGCTGTTTCTTTTAAAGCAAAGACATTTTTTCTTAAAATATCTCTTATTTCACTGAAGAGATTGTATTCTATATCAATTATTTTTTCTTCAGCATTTAAGACCAAAGCCTCTTTTTCCTTTAGTTCAGGAGTTATAAATCTCTCGGCTCCTGTCAAAGTTTGGCGTCGTTCCCAACCTAGGGAAGGATCAATTTTGTCAATCTGTCCCTTAGTAACTTCAATGTAATAGCCAAACACTTTATTGAATCCCACTTTTAAGTTTTGAATGCCGGTTTTTTCTCTTTCAATACTTTCAATAGAGGATATAAATTCCTTACCACCACTGCGAATTTCTTTTAATTCATCAAGTTCCTGATTGTAACCAGGCTTTATCAAATATCCTTCTTTTACAGAAATTGGTGGTTCTTCATAGATGGCTTTTTCGAGTAAATCAAAAAGTTCGCGATGAAGTTCTATTTTAAAATCAAACTTTAATTCATCGATAATTCTAGCAATATCTGGCAGAACTTTTAAGGAGTTCTTTATTTGCAAGACATCACGGGCATTTAGGGAACCACAGATAATTTTTCCACATAGTCTTTCTAAATCATATACTTCATATAAATCGTTTCGCATCTCTTCACGCAAGAGAAAGTTGTTATTTAAGGTTTCAATATAATCATATCTTTTATTAATTTCGGTCTTATCCTTTAGCGGATTCATTAGCCATGTCTTTAACGTTCTTGCACCCATAGCTGTTTTAGTCTTATCGAGAAGCCAAATAAGGGAAAATCTTCTTTCCTTTAGACGCAAAGTTTCAATTAATTCGAGATTTCTAATCGTATGAACATCCATTTCAAGGTAATCATCTCTTTTTAGAATATTGACTTTAGATAGATGAGATAAGTCTTTTAATTCCTTTACATGGAGATAGTATAAAAGATTTTTAATGCCATATACGATTCTTTCATCTTCGACATCTTCGTAAATAGATGTATATTCATCTTCTAGAATTTCATCATTAATCGATATATTAATATTATAACTGTTTTTAAGTATATTAATTATCTCTAAGGAGAAGTCATTCTTAACAATTACTTCTTTTAAATTTAAGTTTAGAATCTCATTGAGTAAAGAATCATTATTATGGTTAATCATTACGCTGTTTACTTCACCTGTAGATATATCGACATAAGTCAAGAGATAGGCATAATTATAGTCTATTATGCCACCAATGTAATTGAAATCGCGTTCATTTAAAAATTCAAGATCAACCATTGTTCCCTTAGTTATAACTTCAATTACGTCTCTTTTTACCATACCTTTAGTGAATCTAGGATCTTCTAGTTGTTCACATATGGCAACTTTATATCCCTTATTAATTAATTTTTCGATATAGCTTTTAGCAGAATGATGAGGAACACCGCACATGGGAATTCGCTCCTTTAAACCAGCGTTTTTCCCTGTTAAAGTTAATTCTAATTCTCTCGAAGTAACTTCGGCATCTTCAAAAAATAATTCGTAAAAGTCTCCCAAACGGAAAAAGAGCAATTCTTCCATATAACGATCTTTTATACTAAAATATTGTAACATCATCGGAGATAATTCTTCTCTATTTACTTCACTGCGTTTCATATTACCACCCATACATATTATTATAATCAATTATTCCATTTAAAAAAAGAGATAAATCTCCTTTTTTGTCATTTTTTTAGTTCTTCTAAGACTTGATCAAAGGTTTTGGCTTCGATTATCTTTATTTTATAATCATATTTTTTTTGCAATTCTAGAGCTTCTTCATAGTTTTCTGAGGGAACTAAAAAGATGTCCGCTTTTTTCTTTACAGCTCCAGCAAGTTTATATTTAACACCGGCAATTTCTCCGACTGTTCCATCGATACTGATGGTTCCCGTTCCAGCAATTTTTCGATTTTTATGGATATCTTCTTTAGTCAAATAATCATAAAGAGTTAGGGTCATCATTAATCCGCCAGATGAGCCAGACTCACTATTCTTGGCCGTATATTTAACATTTGGAGTATTTTTATATTCGTTGATTACCGATAAGGCAACCCCCATTTTACTCTCTCCATCAATATCAATTAATATACTAGAAACATCAATATTCTTTTTTTGACGCTTAACTTGAAGTTTGATTGTTTCGCCCGCCTTTTTATTATGAATATATTCACCAAAGGAATCATAATCCGTATATTTAATATTGTCATAACCGATTATCTCATCCCCAACTTTTAAATCCGTTTGGGCTTGTTCTAAAATATATGTTACATATATGTGATTATTGGTAATATTTGGCGTTATTCCAGCCTTTGTGTAGGCAAGAAATGTCGAATTGCTAATGGCTTCTTCCATATAAATTTTGTCACGAGCTTCCACATCATCCATATCCTCTTGCTCGTTTTTTATCTCGTCATTGCTAACGATATCCCATTCCGGCATAAGGCATGCAAACAGTAAAGTTGCTGGTGTTCCCCTAGAAAAGGAAACATAAGTTAGATAATAATTGTCACTGGCATCATCAACATTTAAGCGGTCCTTAACACTGATTAATCCGCCAGGTGAATATACACTCCAAGGCAAATTAATATTCATTACTATGTAGAGAATGACAAAAATTAGTATAGGTACTAACAAATTTGTTTTAATAAATTGGAGTATTTTTTAGACATATCCTTCACCTATTATCAATTATAACACTAGAAAAGGAAAAATATGAGAAAATTATTAATTATAATACTTTTTTTACTCTTTGTTTCTAATCGAACGAGCATTTTAGCAAGTGGTATTGAAGCGATAAATATATGGACTAATACGATATTCCCCCTATTATTTCCAACATTCATCTTAAGTGATTTGCTAATCGCATCGGGAATTGTAAATACGATTACTAAGTATTTGGGAAAAATCTATTCAAAGATATTTAAACTAACGCCCTATGGCATGTATATATTTTTAATATCTCTAATTTCTGGAACGCCAACAAATGCCAAAAATTTGAGTATTCTTAAAAATAAGGGATATATCAATGATGACGAACTGACGAGAATTCTTTGTACTTGTATTTTTTTTAATCCCCTACTTATCATTAGCATGAGCAATATTAAAATTCTCTTGATTTTATGGATATCAAATATTTTAGCGGGCATTATTATGAATCTAGGAAATACCTATAAACCAATTAATGTAGAATTGATAAAGGCTGATTTTTCTTTGAGTTCTTCAATAGAAAATAATATCAATATTCTCCTCAATATATTGGGAACTATTGCTCTATTTTTAATGCTAGCTAATATCTTACCAATTAAAAATATCTTCTTAAAGGTACTATTATCGGGAATATTTGAAGTTACTAATGGATTAAATAAAGTAAATTTATTTTTTAAGGGAATATGGATTTATGATTATTTAATTATCTTAATTCTATCTCTTGGAGGATTAAGTATTTTTATACAAATAAAAAGTATCTTAAAAGATACTTCATTAAACACTAAATATTTTCTTATAAGTCGGTTACTTTGCGCAAACATTGGCTTTATTATTTTGACCTGTATAAGTCTGTTGGCATAGGGTATTATTACTTTGGCAAATACATTTTAACTTACTGTCATCAGTATTGTCACATTTAAAACTTTTATTATCTTTAAATGTGTATGAAAGATTTATGTCATAATGTTCTCCATCAAGATTTACTATTGGAAGAACAATACTTGCCGCATTATGAGTATTGGCTCCAGCAGCTGCAGTGTATAGAACATATGGAGTAAGAGACATATCTACTTCACTAGGAATTTCTTTCATTATAGGATTCGCACTCTTCCAAGTAGACCTTTGGGCTTGGTTATTTTTACAAGAATAACTTCCACGCATATACTGAATAACCCAGGAAGCATCTTTTCCGATATAGTTTCCATTTTCCACATCATAACTACGATAATGGTTATAGACGAAAATAAAACCAATATTATCCTTCAAGTAATCGGCGGCATAGACTATCTTTATGCATTTGATATTATCTTGTTGTCCTTTCGCTACCGTATCCTCACGGATATTAGCATCAGCTAACGTACAATTTTCTACTGATTTTATGCCATAATTGACGATATCCTCTTCGATAGTCTTAATATACGTTGATTGGTTAATTATGAAATTTGATTGAATATTATTATCTGTATCCTCATGTCTTACTTGAATAAGCAAAGTAAAAAGTAAGGCTAAAACAATAGAAATAATACAGATACTTATCAATATTTCTACGATGGACATACCTCTATTATATTTTCTTTTCATTACTTACACCTCCATTGAAGAATGGATAACTTCGTAAGAGCCATCTGTCTTGTTATAAGTCTTCTTGTATTTAACGACAATCAAATCATGATTGACACCAGCGCCTAATTCATTTATATAATCAATAGTCGTGGCATCAAATTCCCATAGCCAATCATCTTTTTTGTTAGAATTTAATATCTTATTGGGATTTAATAAGTATATTTTGTCAATTTCAAAGGCAAGTTTTGCCTGTAGTAAATCACCTGTGTAATTTTTAGGACTTAAGTCACATACATACGAATCAAAGGAACCCATTTTACGGCATTCATTACCTAAATGAGTATCAATATAGTATCTAAATCCCGTCTTATTTTGTCCACTTGGCTTTAGGGAATCAATAATATTTTTTACATAATATGTTTTATATATTGTTTCAGTTGTATCAAAAGTATTTCTCTCTCTTGATTTACGCAAGATATAGGAATATGATGCAAAGAGAATTAGAAGGGTTATTGATAGTACACTTACAACAACAATTGTCTCCATGAAGACAAAGCCATTTTTCTTTCTCATGCTACTTTCACCCCATCTGTAATTAAATATGGATCCATTGAAGTTCCTCGTCCCCCTGCTATATATGTATTATTGGCATTGACATTAACAGTTACAGTGGCCATTAGACGAATGTTATATTGTGATGAGAAGGTTGCTGATATTAAATCAACAGCATTTTTTTCATCAAATGTTACAACAAGATCTTTAGCACTGTGGTTATAGGCAATTGGCGAAGCATAGAAACAATAGTCTATATAATTATTGCCCTTATTGGCATCGTCCATTATATGCATGTATCCAAAGGTATTATTGACATTGACATTTGGAACATTGTAAGTTACTCTTGTTCCATCAAAGGATCCTCCGCAATAGGAGCCTAGCAAATTAGATTGTGCGGCACCTAACGGGAACGTATACATCTTCATATTGTAAAATTGTCCCGAAGTATAACCATTTATGGCAGAATTAACCTTGACAGCATAAGAACCACCAGCATCGAATATAGCATCGGCGATATCAACATTATAATTTTGATTTCTTGTAGTATTTAAAATACTAGACGTTATAAAGCCAATGTCTATAGTAGGATTGCCTGCTTTATTATTATATTTGATAGATTTATTGTATGGTTTATTGGCATTTTTAAAAAGTTCATCAGCAATGTCAATAGAAAGTGTATGCATCTTGGCGAATCTATCAAGATTCAATTGGTAAAAAATTGTACCTTTAGGTGCATGAATATCACTGAAAAAATAGTAAGTTTTATTGTTAGCATCTTTGTTTTGAACATAGGCTACCACCCAATTGGTATTGTCATTTAAAAATTGTTGGTTATCGACATTGGTATTATTGGCAAATCTCACACGATCACCTGGTTTTAAATCCGATATTTTAGTATTATTTATTCCCATCAATATATCCCAAGATGCCTCATCTAGGGCTGATATTAGAACTTGGTTATGTAAATAATTGGTAATTAAGGCCACGAAAAGAGTTATAAAAATCAAAAAGAAGGAATACAATATACTAGTTGCTATAAAGCCGTTCTTTTTCATATAACCTCTCCTATTCTAATTATTATTATAAAATATTTATCTTTATTTTACAATATAATTAATTTATTATTTAAAAAATAACAATTTCTTTACTCTGGAATAAACTATATTAGGTGATTATATGTGTCCAAATAAAAAACCCTTTGGAGGGTTATTTAGTATATTTGCTATTTTATTATTATCTTGTTTGATTTTTTATCAGGTTATAATTACACTTATTTTGCCATTGAGATTTAATTTATTTATACTATTAATCGAAATATTTATTCTATTCTTTATTCTCTACCGTATAATATGGCCGTATTAATTGTTCGGTTTTGTATATATAGTCGAATAATTCTCTTATAGTAATAACATTGGCAAATTCATCATCTTTAAATAGAGGCTCGAGAGGAAGAGAGATATTAATAATGAATAATTTTTGCTCTTCAGGTAAAAGGCTACATTTATCAAAGTATTTTTCTAAAACACTGGAAAATTCGATATTCTTCCATTCATTATGGTAAAAATCAATCAAATCAACTATTGGGGTTTCAAAGCGAGCATGACGCCAACTAGTAAGATATAATTGGTCATTATATATGGCATGTTCAAGGCGAACATTTCCATGAATTAAAGAAACACGTTCTTTATTTTTGTTCTTTACTAAATTGAACCAGGCCTCAAGTTCGCGCTTACAAAAGCCTAGACAATCTGTCAGTTTAGTATAGTTACTTAAATAAAGTATTTCGCTTGGGGATGGAAAATCTGTATATTCTATTTTGCTAATGATACTTCGATATTTTTCTTCAAGATAATTAATATAACCTAATAAGTCATCATATATTTTTTTGTGTTTATCATTATTGACCTCTTTATTATAAGAGGTTTTATTATGTAATAAGGCTAGCGATGAGGCAAGATCTGTTGCCAATTGATTGTTATTTAAACTATAATTTTTAATATAGGGATATTTATTCTTGTCTTCATCGCGCTCAAGAACTTTAATAAAGCCATGGTAATCTCGTGAATTTAAGTAGTTTTCGAGATCTTTTAAATCTTTTTCCTCTTTAATGACATATTCATTATTAAATATGACAATATTTCCTCTTTTTTCAATTCTCGTCATTTGATGCGGGAACGATTATTTTCATGCCACTAGTAATTGTTTCAACATTGTTATAGTTTTTTAATATTTCTACAGATACCTTAAACTTATCTGCTATCGAATTTAAAGTATCATAATCAGTACAGATATAAACATGATAAGTTATATACTCGTCTCTGTCATCTTTAATATTGTCAATAATAGTATTTGTAACCGATACATTTGATGTGTTTACTATTTCATTATTTATCTCTATATTATCTACTCTTTCTTCTTCAGGTGCATTTACTTCATCAGGTACTTCTTTTGAAACTTTTTCATTTGTCGCCTCGGGAATTATTCTTTCCTCTTTTAGGTATTCGCTCACCTTTTCTTCATCTAAAGCATTACTACTTAAATCAACTATTTCAACTTCATGTTCTTCCAAGAAGCGATCAAAATCCTCTTTGGTATTTATCTCTTCTTCAACATCATAAGTCACTTCATATTCTATCTCAATATTTAAATTATTGTCAGCAGTTGTATAAGTAAAGTCTATAACGCTCAGATTGACAGAATCCTTGATACAGTTATCTTTTAAGCGATATTCAAAGGGTAACCTAAAGGAGTAATTATCTTGATTAATGGATAATTCATGAGTTCGATAACTTCCTTCAATGAGAAAAGATCCATCAATATTTTCTGGTTCAACTTCATAATTGCATTCAAGGCTGATACTCGTTATTTCGGCAATATTATTTTTAAAAGCACACGATTCTTTAAATTTACATTGTTCTTTCATATATACACTTTCCTTTCATTCAATATATATGAAAGAAAAAAACATAAATGACTATTTATGCTTTTTTAAATAATATTTTAAAAATTTCTTCATAATTTTTTACAGTAATAATTTCGAGATTATCCTTTATTTTATCAGGAACATAGAGCAAATCATTTTTGTTTTCTAGCGGAATAAATACGCGTTTGTAGCCATTGTTATAGGACCCTATGATTTTCTCTTTAACACTTCCTACTTTAGATATATCGCCATGAAGGGTTATTTCGCCCGTAAAGCAAGTGGCATTATCTATTTTTTTATCTAAAAGTAAGGACAATATTGATGTGGCGATAGCAATACCTCCACTGGTTCCATCCTTTTTAATTCCATATTGTAAGGCATTAATACAAATAGTATTATTATCAACAAGATTTTTATTGAGTTTAAAATCACTTACTTTGCTTAAACAATAATGATAAGCTATGCTTGCTGATTCTTTTAGAGAATCTTGAACATTACCAGTTATCTTTATTCCCTTTTCTCCTGGCAAGAGGATGGATTCAAGAGATATAACAACACCACCATATTGAGTGACTCCTAAAGTATTTACAGATCCTGGGTAGTTTGACGTTTTTAAATTATTGTCGTATTTCTCTGGTCCTAGTATATCGCGAATAGTTTCCCACTTTATCGTCTTATTTTTTATCTCTTTAATTATAATGTTGCGGTATATTTTGTCAATAACTCTTCTTAATTCACGGACACCTGATTCTTTAGTATAGCAATTAATCAGTTTTAATATATCATTATCACTAATTTTATATTTGTTGATATTGTACTCACTTTCAATCGCCGGTATGATATATTTCTTAGCTATATCAATTTTTTCAAATTCGGTATAAGAATTTATCTCAATGATTTCTAATCTATCTAATAAGGCTGATGGTATACTTTGAATATCATTGGCCGTTAGTATAAATAAAACTTTAGATAAATCAAAGGGTTCTTCAATATAATTATCCGTAAAATTTTTATTTTGGTTAGGATCTAAAATATCTAATAATACAGCAGTGGGATCCCCTTTGAAATCACTAACTATTTTGTCAACTTCATCAATTAACATAACGGGATTTGCTGTACCACATTTTTTTAATCCTTGAATTATCTTTCCGGGAGATGACCCTAAATATGTTCTTTTATGCCCTGTTAATTCTGTAGAGTCATTTAAACCTCCGACACTTATTTTATAAAATTCTTTGTTAAGGGCATGACTAATGGAAATACCTAAAGTGGTCTTACCTACTCCAGGAGGCCCAACCAAGCAGAGAATGGGAGCATTAACGTTACCTGTGTTTTTCTTGATGGCAATATATTCTAAAATACGCTGTTTGACTTCTTCTAAGCCATAATGGGTATTATCCAATTTTTTCTTTATCTTCGGCAAATTTAATTCATCTTTAGAGTATTTTTTCCATGGTAAAGAAATCAAGGTGTCTAAATAATTACGCGTAACGGAAGAATCAGGATTAGTTTCACTTGTATAAGAATATTTTTTGATTTCATCAAATAACTTGTCTTTAATTTTTTTATCAATATTTAGTTTACTTACCTTTTCGTTATATAGAGAAACTTCAGTTTGCTTGTCAGCTCCTAAGCCTAGTTCTTCATTGAGTTTGCTTATTTTTTGTTTAATTATTAGTTCCTTTTGTTCGCGGTTAAACGATTCGCGAATTTCATCTTCTATTTTTGATTCAATATTGATGACTTCTAATTCTACGTTGATGTCTTTAATTAAATCATTGGCACGTACTAAATAGTCAAATTCGTTCATATATTGAACTTTCTTATGAATATCAAATGGCAAATAGTTAGTTACGACATCAGTTAACATATCTAAATCGGTCATATTGGCAATAGTATTAGTTACACTATTAGAGGCAGCGGGATTAATTAACATATATTTATCCAAGACGGCTTTTAAGGTTCTAAGGATGGCTGTTTCTTCTGCAGCATCAGAATCATCGATGTAGATGCGTTTAACCGTACTTTCTAGGATTTCTGGCTCAATTGGATGATTGCGATATTCATGAACCTTTACCCTATTTAGTCCAGATAGTACAACGCGATAATTGCCATTTGGCAAGATAATTTTAGATTTTATCTTAGTAAGAGTTCCAACAGTTGGTAAATCCGATTCTGTTGGAGATGATTCTAGTGTATTTAAGGGACATATAACGAGCAATTTATTATTATAAAACTTTTCGGATAAGTCCATAATCTTTTTACTTAAATCAATATTTAATTCTACACGAGCCTCTTGATAAGGAAGTAGAACTAGTTTTCTTAAAAGTAACACTGGTAAGTTTTCTTTCATGTCGTACCTCCCTCAAGATTTGTTTTTTATTATAGTTTTTTTTGGACAATTTGTAAAGAAAAAAATGCATCAATTTGCATTCTTAAAATTTGCATATCTCTTTAAAGGGACAATTTTCACATTTTGGATTCCTACTCGTGCAATAATGTCGACCAAAAAGAAGAAGTTGATGATGAAGTTTTAGGTAACTCTCATCTTGGAAAAAGACACATAGTTTTTTTTCCACTTCCAAAACATCATCATTTTGACAAGCAAGCCCCAATCTTTTAGCAACCCTTTCAACGTGAGTATCAACAGCAAAGGCCTGTTCAGCAAACAGATTGGATAATAAGACATTGGTCGTCTTTCTGCCTACCCCTGGGAGACTTTCTAGAAATTCGCGGTTATTTGGAACTATTCCACCGTATTCATTAACCAATCGACGGGCGATTTCTTTAATATAGCCACTTTTTTTATTCATATTGCCACAAGGCCTGATGATATTACATATATCTTCTTGAGAAGCTTCAACCAAAGAAAATATATCATATTTTGTAAAGAGATTAGGGGTTACTTGATTTACTCTTTCATCTGTACATTGAGCAGAAAGCATAACGGCAATTAATAGTTCATAATCTTTTTTGTAAAGCAAGGAACATTTAGGGTCAGGAATTATTTCATCTAATACTTCAATTATTTTATTCTTGTCCATCAGCTAACCAATCATAGTCAAAAAGATCAGAAAGTAATTCGTCTTTGCTTTCCTGTCTTTGACTTTTATTTATATCTTCTTTAGTTTTATACCCTTTTTCCTGCCATGCTAACAATATTTTGGTTATGTACCTTAAGCTTTTAACGCCGTTATAGGTTGCCTCTTTTAAGGCAGCTATAATTAAACTTTCATCTATTCCTTGAGTCAACCAATCATCTATAAGCTCGAACTCTAAAGGAGACAATGGACGAGCAAACTCGCTTTCAAAAACATCGAAGAGATTTTCCTTTTGGGATTCTTGATGATTTTTGGTTATTTCGCTAGTAACATGTTTAAAGATATTATCTAGACTAATGATTTCGTTTCGCTTGCCATCACGCATTTTTATAACTTCGACACTTATCAAGTTTATACCCATTAGACGAGTAAATGCTTCCATTATTTCCTCTTCCGTTAAATATATATTATTAGTAATATTTTGAATATTTAGAGTTGGCTCTTCTTGATTTAAAAAATATATCAATAAAAGAGTTTCGTTTAAAGATAGTTTTAGTTCTGTAGCAACTTTTATTAAAAAGTTCTTAACGACAAAATCTTTTCCCTTTAGGGTATTAAAAACTACTTCATTCATTATATTACCTCCAATTCTTAATTAAATACGCTTTTAATTCTTCTTCTTCATTTGCTAAATTGTTGTTTAATATATTTATCTCTAAATCAAAGATAATATCCTTGATTTTTTCGCTTGGCTCTAGATTAAGAATTTCCATAATATCGTTGCCATTGATAACGATATCTTTAACCGAGTAAATTGGCATATTCTTATATATATCACTGATATAACTCATAGATATTCCAAGAATCTCCCCAGCAATCATGCAGACATATAAGCCACACTCATATAAAACAATATTATCTATTATACCATAACTAACGACCTTTTTTATATCTTCGATTTTGGATAAGTCATTATTTTTAAATTGATAATTAGAAGAGTACATTATTTGTGCCCATATTCCAAGGTCTCTATCAACTATTTTTATATCTTCAGGTATTTTTATTTCCAACTCTTCTTCAAGATTTAAATCTTTGATAAGATTTATGCCTTTTAATTTATTTTGATCGTTAAAAATGGCATCTAGTTCAGCTTTTTTACGCGTTGAACTTAGAGTTCTTATTAATTGTTTATTGCGTCTTATATAACTATAAAGATTAGCATCTATTTCGAATTCTAATAGAGAACTAAAACGAATTGCACGCAACATCCTCAAAGGATCTTCAATCATTTTGGTATCAATATCCCCAACAACGCGGATTATTTTATTTTCTAAATCCTTCTTGCCATCTACTAAATCTATTATGTTTCCTTCGCTATCCATGTAAAGAGCATTAATAGTAAAATCCCTTCTTTTAACATCTTCTTCAATAGAATCAATATAATTGAATTGGACAGGTTTTCGATTCTCATATTTTTCTTCCGTTCGGAATGTTGTTATATCATAATTATAAAGAGAATCTTTAAAATAAACGCTTCCATAATTATCATCAGTACTACTACTTAAATCAAATATTTCTTTAATATCTTTGGGTTGAGCAGAGGTTGCTATATCAACATCGTATGAGGCAATACCTAAAAGGTAATCGCGAACAAATCCGCCAACTATGTAGGCTTTAAAGCCCTTTTCTTCTAATTTTGATAAGACATTTTTAATTTTTATATTCACTATATTCACCACATTGATTATATCACAGCAACAATATAAAATGTAATAAATGAGTATGACATTTACTAATGGTTACCATTTTTTTAATTTTACAATAGAATCTACTTTATCACGAGTATATATGCGATAAAATGATGCGGCACTTTCAAAAATGATATAAATTTCATTATCAAGATAATATATTCCCTCACTCATGGGAGGAATCACTATATTTTTTATTAAATGGGAATTATCAAGATACCAAAGCTGATACTCATCGCCATTAATCTCAATATTTTCACTAGGATCATCTAAAATATTTTTGTATATAGAAAGATCTGATGATTGAAAACTCCAGAAGGAACGACTAAGAACAATGTTGTCTTCCTCATCGAAAGTTAAACCTTGAATGCGATCAGGAACAGAAAGCAAAAACTCGGGATGAAGATAATCCTGATAACCCTTTTTGAGGTCAAATACAGCTATTAGAGATTTATTATCCTTATAATAATGCTCGGATAATGTCTCATATTTGAATTTATAATCGTATTCGCCAATCCATAGAAAACCATCATGATAAGTTATATAATCTCCCTTAGAAAGAGATGAAACGGGCTTTGATAATCTAATATTAGACATATCATCTGCTTTTAATAGTTCAGAAAGCGACAAAGTATAAATCATATAATTATCACTTAACCAAATTGTTTCATCATCAGTGGTAATTCCGCCAATGTGTGTATTAAAAGATTTTGAATCATATTGCTGTAACAATAAAGTTTTTTCTAAGTCCTTTTTAATTGGGTCAATAATGAAAATAACAGATGATGCCTTTCCTTTATGATAAGCAACAATTAAAAATTTATTATACTTAGATGAATATGTCAGACCTTGAGGTATTATATGTTCTTTTAACCCGGGAATTATTGCAACATCCTCTATGTTTTGGCGAAATTCTTTATATTTATCACTTAATGAATAATTATACTTAGTTTGAGTATATTTTTTAGGATTCTTAGAACAATTGACGTAGATGCAAAAATATCCAAAGACAAACAATATACTAATAATTAGCAAAGTAAATACCAATATAAATATTATTTTTTTCTTTTTTATAATAACCACCTACTCATATGCTATATACAATTATAACATATAAAATATCAAAATCTTTAAAAAAGAAACTATAAAAATAGTTTCTCTTTAATTAACATCTTTTTCCTTTAAAGGCATATCTCAATGAACTGCCTAATGCACGTCCAATATCAAGAATAGTCGTTAAAAGTTTTGATATTGAGTTTATTAGTGAACTTGATGTTTGAGCAGCTCCACCAATAACTTCATATAATTCATAATCTTTTAAAATCATTATTTGTTACACTTTAATGGACGAAAGTAGCCGTCGATAACGCCAATGACAAAGGTAACTACAGCTGCTACGACTATAGAAATGCCAATTTTTATTCCGCCACCAACAACTTCATTTAATTCTTCGTTACTTAGTACCATTTTTTTCTCCTTTCCTATACATTTATGACTCTCTTAAAATATTTTTTCTTATTCTTATGAGAAATATAGATTATAGTAGTTTCTTTAAAATAGGCAAATATTTTTTTTAAGATTCGATCTTCTAGCATGTCATTTACTTCAGAAAGAGTTTCATCAAGAATAATTATGTTTTTACCAAGAATAAGCGTCCTTGCAAGAATAATTAACTGTCTTTCGCCACCTGATAACTCCTCTCCTCCTCCATACAGGAAGGTATCATATTTAAAAGGACGATTTTTCACTATTCTATATAATTCGCATATATTGATAATCTCATTGAATTTTTCTTCGTCTACCTCTTTTCCCATTAAAATATTTTCTCTTATAGTTCCCGTGAAAATTTTTTCTGTCTGACATGAATAGCTTATATGCTCTCTTAATTCTTTGGTAGAAATGCTTGCAATTTCTCTTTCACCTATTAATATTTTTCCGCTATAATTATCATATTCTTTATTAATAAGCTTGCATATAGTTGATTTCCCTTTCCCACTCGTACCTTTAATAATAATCTTTTCTCCTTTATCTATTTTAAAACTTAGATTTTCTATAATTTTTGTCAATTTATTATAACTAAAACTGACGTTGGAAAACTCAATTGCTCCATTGACAAAAGCATCACCATCAAAATTATCTTCTTTTAAATCATAAAACTCATTTACTCTAGTAATTATACCTTTATAGTATATTAAGTTTGGAATTAGGTTTGCTATATTTTCCACAGAAGATAGCACTAACACTATTAAATTATTTATGAGAATAATTGTCTCTAGAGTAATATAGCCTTTGAAATAATTAGATAAAAGAATTGTATTACTTATCAGTTCAAATAGACCGATTATTATACCTTTAATCATTGCTGTTTTATAGATATATTTTTCATATTTATGATTATTTTGGAGATAAACATCTAAACTATTGTTGACTTTGTTTAGAGCATAATTTTCGGCATGAGCATGATTAATACTTGTAAGGCCAGAGATACTATCAACTATTACAGAATGATACTCGGTTGAGGAAGCTAATAAATTATCAACAAATTCTTTAATATTACGACAAGAAAATATTACATATAATAAATATATCGCTATTAGGATAAGTGTTAGAAATAGGAAATATTGGCGAATGTACATCAATAATATTAGCAATATAATTATCAGTAAGGTATTAATGATGAACGTAATAATAAATTCAAATGTGATATTTTTGACCTCTTCAAATTCATCCATCCTTTTGATTATCTCTCCAGAATCTTTTAAATGTATATAATTTAAAGGGAGAAAAAGAATATGCTTAAAAAAATTAGGTAATAATTCTTTAGAAACATTGATACTTAGCCTACTTTTGAATATATTAACCCGATTGTCCAAAACACCCCTGAAGAGAACAACTAAGATAAATGCTATGAATAAAAATAATTTTTTATCTGTGTTAAGCATTATATTAATATATAGGCTATTTAGTATTGTTAGAATGATTATAAAAATGACCATTAACAAAAGAATAAAAACTTTTTTCTTTTGTTTCATATGAACATTTATAAGGTGTTTCATTACGCGATTATCACACGAGTGTTCCACACTGATATTTTTAGGATATAATTCAATTATATTCCCCGTAAATAACTCATTAAACTCTAAAACACTAAGTACTCTTTTTCCTTTGGCAGGATCCATTATGATTACATTTTCTCCTTCGTATTGATATACTACTACAAAATGAGAAAGAGAATTATTAATATTCAGATGCGCAATAAGAGGCAAATGTAAATTCTTTAAATCAGAAACCTTTTTGCCAAGTGCATCAAACCCATATTTTTTAGCACAATCAATAAGGTTTAGAGCTGTAACTCCATAATGTGTTGTCAATGATAAAGAACGTATATTTTCTAAATTAGCATTACCGCCATAATATCTGATTATTGATAGCAATGAGCAAGCTCCGCAATCACTAATTTCTTCTTGAATCACGATTAACTTTTTTTTCACTTCTTTTCCTCCCTTCACTCTATATGTACACGATTAAATTCAAAATTACTTGTTTTTTTCGAAACTTTTTTAATTTTTTGAACTTTTCTTTAAATTTCAAGTAAAAAGGATTTCTTTGGTGTACATATATTATGAGAAAGAGAATGGAAAGGAGAAAAAATGGGATTTTTATTATTTAAACAGATTATGAGATGCCTTTCACTATTTATTTAGGAATAATTAACAGATATACTCCATATAATGTAACAGTAATGGAGGGTATATGATAAATAAAACAAATTTATGGTTCTTGACACTGTCGAGTATTATATTAGTACTGGCAATATACTATATTGCTATTCCAAGCGAAGAAACGAATTTAGTTTTCTCATCAAAGCCAAATGAAGAGATAATTGAAACGAAAATTGAGGAAAGTGAAGTTCTAACAGCTATGCGTGTATCTAAAGAAGAACAACACTTAGACAGTATACAGTTATTGCAAGAAATACTTTTAGATACTAAAAAAACCGCTGATGAGAAAAATGAAGCATATGAGCAAATAAAATACTTGAATTCAACAAAAGCCAATGAAGAAAAACTAGAAGGAATCATTAACGACAATTTCAAAGTATCTTCCTTTGTTGAAATAAAGGATAATAAAGTAAAAATTACAATTGTAAATAAAGAACACTCGTATACTTTAGCAAACGATATAATTGCAACTGTAAATAAAGAACTAAATAATAATTTTTATGTAACTGTAAAATTTCAATAACCCACACTAAAACATATATCTGTCATAAAATATAGTGGTTAGATATATGAAAGTGAGGTTGTAAATGAAATCAAATATTTTAACTCCAAGAGAAAAAGAAATATTTGAGTTATTAACTTTAAATAAAACGACAAATGAAGTAGCTGATAATTTGAATATAAGTGAAAAAACCGTTAGAAACCACATTTCTAATGTGATGCAAAAACTTGAAGTAAAATCAAGATATAATGCCGTTATTGAACTAATAAAACTTGGAGAATTAAAGATAAAATAGTCGCTAAAAGGCGACTTTTTTTCATATTATAGACATATAATTTAATGAGGTGTATCATGTTAAAGAAAAAACTTCTAAAAAAACTCGGATTACTATTGTCTTGTTTGATTGTAGTAGAAATAATTATTCTATATCCCAAAGAAAAACCCACTATATCTTTAAAGAGTGAAGAAGAAACAGGAGTAATTTATTTATTAGATGAAAATAATTATGTTGCGAGATTAGACTTTATGTTTACAGCGACGAGTAATAAAGGAAAGATAAAGGAAATTGTCGATGTACTAACAATTAACAATCATAATTCACTTAAAATTCGCGAAGGATTTAAAGCTGTCATTCCTGAAAACACTAAACTTATGAACATAGAAATTAAAAAGGATTTAGTAAACTTGGATTTTTCAAAAGAAATATTAAATGTCGATGAAAAATATGAAGAAAAACTGGTAGAAGCACTTATCTATAGTATTACTGCGCTAAAGGATATTAATAAGATATCTTTACTAGTCAATGGAAAAAGAATGGAAAAACTTCCCCATTCTCACAAAAAATTAGATGAAACACTGGATAGATCTTATAAAATAAATAAAGAATATGATTTAAAATCAATGCATAATATTTCCGAGGTTACGATATATTATTTAGCTAAAAAAAATGATTATTTATATTATATTCCCGTGACAAAATATACTAATAATGAAAAAGAAAAGGTAGAAATAATAATAGATGAGTTAAAAAGCTCATCTACGTATAAAGCCAATTTAATAAGTTATATCAATGAAGAAACCCAATTGATAAATTATGAATTATTAGATAAATCTCTAATACTTAATTTTAATGAACAAATATTAAGCGATATTAATAGTTCTAATATTATTGAGGAAGTAACATATGCGATCAATTTATCCGTTCAAGAAAACTATGATATCGATAATGTTAGTTATTCAATTAATGATAACATAATAAGCAACTATTTTTTGCTTCTTGGATGAGTATGTAAGTAAATGTTTTTTATGCGCTCATTAGTTATATGCGTATAAATGCTTGTCGTACTTAAATTGACGTGTCCTAGAAGCTCTTGAACACTTTTTAAGTCACATCCCTCATTTAAAAGCATAGTAGCAAAAGTATGGCGAAAAGTATGGGGAGTTACCTTGTTTTTTAAAGTGCATTTATGAATTATATTATCTAAAATTTCTCTTACTCCTCTATCAGTTAGATTTCCACCTACGTGATTGATGAATAATCGATCACTCTTTTTATTTTTTAATAATATCAATCTACTATTTTCTAAATAATTATCTAATGCTTTATGGCTTTGTTCATTAAAATAACATATTCGCTCTTTATTACCTTTTCCTAGCACTTTTATCTCCCTATTAACGAAGTCGATATCGGATACTTTAATATTAATTAATTCGCCAATACGAGCGCCTGTTGCCAATAAAAGTTCTAATAGGCATCTATTACGAATCCCTAAGGATGTATCATCACAGGCATTAAGCATTTCTTCAAACTCTGAATATTTCATATAGTTGGGCAACTTTTGCTCATTTTTAGGACCATTTACTAATTTGAAGGGATTACTATTTACCACTTCTCTATTTAACATATACGTATAAAAACTTCTCAACGTTGAAAGATGGCGGTTAATACTTGTGCTCTTTAAATGATGTTTTTCTTTCAAATAGGAAATGTACTTGCCTATATCTTTGTAAGTCAAATTTTTGTAATTGAGTCGATGGGTAATTAGGTATTCTTCAAACTGCTCTAAATCAATCAAATAATTTTTTTCGGTCAAATCAGAGTAATTTCTCTCGGTTCTTATATATTCAATATATTTTTTAATTTGTTCACCCATGAAACTCACCACTCATTATTGCCATCGCCATAGCGAAGATTATAGCCATAATCGGCACTAGATTGACCACAGCGGCGGAAATCACTTTCTTCTAAGAACTCTTCTCTTTCCTCCTCTTCTTCGTCGAATGCTGTGGTGGTTGGTGGCGCACTATAAGTATTTCTGACGACAATGTTTATGCTATCAGTATATTCCTCATAATTGGCAATAAACATCGCTAAATCACAAAGATTTCGCTCATTCACTTTATACCTTCCATTTACTTTTTTATAATCATTGGTTTGAGGATTATAGGTATAGAGCAACAATGATACAAATTGTTCACAGTTAGTATGCAGATTATCATCTTCATCATACTCTTCCATATTATTTGCTCCTACTGTCGTAATATAATGGCAAATACTATTTATCTTTTCTAAAATTTGAATTGCTGGAATTGCTGGAAAACGGTAGCGTCCCTTTAAGACATTGACGAATCTTCTTACATCATCATCATCCTGAGATATTATGTAATATAAATTATCTAATAAACTTTGATAATAGGTATCTTCCTTTTTTGTTAAACATACTCTTCCATGTATATCTACGGATTCTGGACAATCAATAAGTTCTTTAATTTTTAATAAATGATTTATTAACGCTTGACTAAAGTCAGCTTTAAGCAAAGATTCTAATATGTTATTTAATTCAGCATAATTATAAGCTCTCTCATTAAATTGCTTAAGAGCAAGACTTAAAAGGCCAAATTTTTTCAAGTAGAAGCTCAACAAATGAGATAAAAAGTCACCATCTAATTTATGATCATCCACATACTTCTTTAGATAGGAAACATCAAAGTATTTAGCTGCATCTGATAAATAAACTGTATCTCCTTGCCTAATTATTTCATAACGGCGATTATTTTTTGGCCCTTTACTTATTAAATAGCACAAATTGGCAGAAAAGTTTTCGATTAAAAAGTGTTCTGATAGATATTCTTTTAAGTCAATTTCCGTATCAAAACTAGTTGTGAATTTTAATATATCGAGAAGCTTGTTAGGTATTTTTTCTCCGTTTTCATCAATTAATTCTAGCGGTTTTAATTTTCCATATTGTTTATTTCCTAAAAAGTATGCCATATCTAACCCTCCTACCATCTTACTTCAATTATAAATAAAATTTCATTTACTTGCAACATTTTACATAAAAAAACAAAATTAAAGTTAATTTTGTTTAATCTCCTAAATCTATCATACTATTATCTTGACTTTGTTGTTGAACTTCAGGATTGCTAATAATTTGTACAGGAGGTACTGGTGGTGATTGCACAATTTCCTGATTAATAGGTGCTGTATTGACAATTTGAGGATTTGGAGTTGGAACATTTTGAACTGACTGAATAATTTGGGAATTTCCCCCTACTTGATTTACAGGAACAGGTTGAGCAACTTCTATCTGTGGTTGAGGGGCAACTGGCTGTTGACTTGGTTGGTAATTTAT
>CAJTKV010000029.1:0-1825 GCA_910577075.1 uncultured Bacilli bacterium | reverse complement strand
GGTTGCATAGTATTTATTTCTCCCATGTTGGGATTAACAACAGGTGTTGTTATGGCTTGAGGCATCGCCTTTGCTGAGATATTTAAGTCAAGAGAATTAGCATTGGTAGTAATCTTATTTAAATTAGAATCAGCCGGCTTTTCTGTCATTTGCATGGGTGCAACAACATTAACACTGTCAGCTTTAATAACATTTGGAGGAACTTGATTAGAATTATTAGCATTAACCGACTGCTGTTCAGGGTTTGGCAGGATTGTACTTTCGGCTTCTGGTATCGTATTCTGATTAGCTTTCTTTCCTCTATTTACTTTTCTTTTATCATTTTTAAGTCTTAAGAGTGGATCTTTTTTATTCTTTTTATTAGTATAGATAATAATGACGATGACAAGTATTCCAAGTATACCTAAGACCCCTAAAATTATATATGGCGTATAATCCTTTTTAGGTGCATCTTTAGTTATAATGATGCGATATTTTGTCTCGCTAGTTAAATCCTCGCTAATGATATTAATGGTAATGACTGAGCCATTTGTCAAATTGCTAGTATTAGAAATGTTGACAGTGGCCTTATCGACATTGGGAATGGCATTAACTTCAACTTTATTGGTTTGATTATCTAAATGAATTTTATATTCTGAAACTTCGGGTTTAAAGCCTATAGTAAAACCGGTTACAGTCAAATTTTTAAGAGAAGAATCACTTTCGGGATAATAGACACTTTCTCCCTCTTTAAGTCTCGTTACGTTTAGAGTATAACATGTAGTGGATGCCCCATCTGGGCTTGTAACGTATATGTCGATCACATTAAGTCCAACATTAAGTGTTTGGCTTCCAACAATTCGCACGTTAGCATTACTATTGAATGGAAGGGCTTTTATGTTAAGCCTTTCTACTTCATACAATACTTCAGCGTTATATTCCGTAATGAAACCAGAAAAAGTAATATTTAAATTTTCTTCAGCCAAAGCTTTTAAACGCGAATTGCTATTAGATGTATCGCGTGGCTTAGTCGAAGTTGACGTAGTCTTTTCAACATAGGCAGCAACATTAATATAATTGCTCCTCACTATTTCCTCTGTTGGCGAACCTATTTGTGATTTGGTATGTGATTTAAAATCATTAATAAAAATTTGAACTCTCTGGGCTTCCTCGGCCTTTTTTATTACCTGACAGCGAAAAGTACTTACGGCATTAGTTGTGGGCTTGCCAATGTAAGAAAAAGCCTTATTGTCGGTCGAATTATTATTTGATAAACCAACGCCGTCTGTATATCTTAAACAATTAACATACTCATTATTAGTTATAGTTCCCGATAAGGTATCATAATTTTCTTCAGTATTTGCTCCGATTAAATTACAATTGAAAAATGACTCGAATTCATGAATTCCTTCGTCACATGCTATCTCAAATGCTGAAACTGAAGCAAAAGGGATAATAGTTAAAACAATTAATAACAATAAATTAGTTAATTTTTTCACTTAAACCATCCTTTTATTATTCTTCTTCTATTATATATATTACCATAAATAGAAATATTAGTCATTAAAAATACATTGTTTTATAAAGAAAAATGACACTAATTATAAGTGTCATTTAATTATTATTTAACTTTAATAGTCTTTACATTACTCCAAGTTCCATAAATAGTGTTTTTACCACTCTTGATCCCGGCTCTTATCATTATTTCATATTCTTTTCTAGATGTAAGTTTGCTTATCTTACTCTTGGTTGTATAACTCCATTTATTTGTACCCTTTAGTCTATATGCTGTTTGATAATATTTTGCTCCACTTACTTTAGAATATTTTACTGTTATACTCTTCTT
>CAJTKV010000028.1 GCA_910577075.1 uncultured Bacilli bacterium | reverse complement strand
TTTTGCATTAAAATATAAAAACCCAGTTGAGTACAGAACTCAACTAGGCTTTAAATAATACTTTTTTAGTGTCCACTTTTTGTTGACAACTTCACCTTATTTGTTTACCTTTTTTCTTCATAAATTATCTATTAATTTTTCGTTTTATTAACAGTTGTTTCAGTATCTTTAATAGCATCTTTATCGCTTTCTTCAGTGCTTATATCAAAGTTAAAATCATAATTTCTTCCCTCTTTAGTAATGCTATATTCTGCTCCTGTATCTCCAACTTTGCAATAAATACTTCCATCGCTCCTCTCTGTACATGTCGAATTATAATCCTTTCCATTTACCTTTACTTTGACCAAATTATCAATGGCCTTGCCAATTGAATTATCTGTTAAAGCATTAACTGATACTGTACCGATAGTTAAAATACACACCCCCATTAAGCCATAAATAGCTTTATTAAACTTGTTCTTTTTCATTTCATCCTCTCTTTCAAAGTGCTCATAACCAATTTTTATATTAGTCATTTCCGTAATTTTATTAATATTTATATTAGACATCTTTTTTCCCCTCCCTCAATTTTTTTCTTATTCGATAAAGAATCACTTTGACATTTGTACTACTCTTATCAGTCATCTTGGAAATTTCCTTTATTTTATATCCATTTACATAATATAGTTTAAATACTTTTATTTCTTCTCGCGTTAATCTTTTCAACAATTGCTCCACATAAATAATGTTTTCAACGTCATCTTTAAAACCATTGATATCTTCATCAAATTGTATATCCTCTCTGGCTTTATTTAATCTCTGATATGAACAATTTTTAGCAATAGCAGCTAAATATGATTTTAAATTATGATCAATTTTATCTTGATTCTTCCACAAAAGAAAAAAAGTATCAGACACTATTTCTTCTTTATCTTGATAAGACAAGGAGTTTTTAACAGTATTATCAACAATTTTAAATACATAATTGCCATACTCTTTAATGATTATTTCAATATTTAATTCTAATTTGTTGATCATATAATCATCCTTTTGAATCGATTCACCAATATAGATAACTTATACTACAAAATGGTTACAAAAAAAAGCAAATTTGTCATTGCTTAACTAATACGATAATGTCCTATTATATCTTTTCTTGATTCTAAAATATCCTCTTCATAATATCTTTGATATGGATTAGCGTGATGTATTACAAAGGGAATACCTTTTTTATTGCGATTATTCGAAATAATCCCTATATGTTTTTCAAATACTACAATATCTCCACCCTGCCATTCATCTATTTTACTTAAATCATTGGTTAAAGTTATAGCATTATTTTCTAGATAAACTCTCAAATTATTTACTCTTCTAAAATCTATATTTTTATCCCGAGAATCAATATTGTACTTTTCTTCATTCCTTTTGATATCCTCATTTAAAAGTTCTCGTATATCATAGCCAGCACCTAATAAGCCAAACGCTACAACATCTGTACACACTCCATACTCATCATCGGGATATCCCGTATTATAATATTTACTTTTATATTTAGGTTTAGTTTCGATATATTTTCTTACACTATTTAAAATATCGGTTTGATCATCTATGCCATCATTATCTTTATCAACATCACTTCTATAAGTTTCAATATTAAAGTGCGTATTATCATACTTCTTATGAGGTATATAATTTATGACATATAAAACGTATAATGTTAAAAAAGTAATAATTATTAACATTATTGAACTAACTATCATTATCTTTTTTTTCATAAAGTCACTTCCCAAATATCCCATAATTATTTTATCATAAAAAAACATAGACACTCGACTTTTTTATTGTACCTACATTTTTATCAATCTATTGTTATTCTAAACATTTGGCATTGGCAATTCACATATTACACCTTCGTACCTCAAATTTTTCCCAATGTGAATATTTCTATTTCCATCTAGTGTATTGCAGACAATAATTGATATTTTATCAAATTTTTTAAGGTTTACTTGATCGATCATTTTTACACCTCACTTATATGGTTCTTTTATTTTGTCAAAAAGTTTCAATATTATAAAAAAAGTTTAGATTATTTCTAAACTTTTTATTAAAATGGCATTTTCATATTTCCATTAGTCATTTGTTTCATCATTTGTTTCATTTGCTCAAATTGTTTAAGCAAACGATTTATTTCTTCTACACTTCTTCCACAGCCTTTAGATATACGTTGCTTGCGTGAGTTCTTTAAAATTTCTGGATGTCTTCTCTCATAAGGTGTCATTGAAAGGATAATAGCTTCAATATGTGCCATATCTTTAGGATCAATATTCACATCGCCCAAGCCCATTTTTCTTGCCCCAGGAATCATCTTAAGTAAATTTTCTAAAGGTCCAAGTTTCCTTATCTGTTTTAAATTATTTAAGAAATCCTCAAGGTCATAATCGCCTTTTTTCATCTTTTTAGCTAAATCCGTAGCATCTTCTTCACTTATAATGCCCTCAACTTTCTCAGCAATTGACAAGATATCTCCCATATCGAGAATTCTTTCCGCCATTCTTTCTGGATAGAATTCTGACAGACCATCGAGTTTTTCTGAATCTCCAATAAACTTTATAGGTACATTGGTAAGATGACGTACAGAGAGTGCAACACCACCTTTAGTATTTCCATCCATCTTCGTTAAAACTGCTCCCGTTAAATTTAACTTATCATTAAATCCATTAATAACATTTATGGCATCCTGCCCCATCATTGCATCTATTACCAGTAAAACTTCTTGAGGTTTTACTTTTTCTTCAATTGCTACAAGTTCATTCATTAATTCTTCATCAATATGCAAACGTCCTGCCGTATCAATGATGATAAAGTCGTGTTTATTTTCTTTAGCATATACAAGCGCATTTTCGACAATTTCGACAGGGTTCTTCTTTCCCTCTTCAAAGACAGGAATATTTAAACCAGCACCAATTTCCTTTAACTGATCTATGGCTGCTGGACGATAAATATCGCACGCAACTAATAAAGGGTTTTTCTTATTTTTCTTGCGAACAAGATTGGCAATTTTTCCACTCGTTGTTGTTTTACCACTTCCTTGTAAACCAGTCATCATAATAATAGTGGGATTTTTAGAAGTTTCTAATGGAACAAAATCGCCACCTAAAAGAGCTACTAACTCATCTTTTACGAGTTTTATAAATAATTCTTCTGGTTTTAAGCTCTTTTCTACCTCTAATCCTAGAGCTTTTTCTTTGACATTGCGAACAAACTCTTTTACTACTTCATAGTTGACATCAGCTTCTAATAAAGCCATTCTTATTTCTCGCATCGCATCACTGATATTATCTTCCGTAATGCGTCCCATACCCTTAATATTTTTTATGGCATTGCTTAAGCGATCTCCCATATATTCAAACATAAAAATTCTCTCCTTTATTCATATATTATAACATAATAATGTGTTGCTAATCCGCCGATTCCATTAACTCGATAGATTAAACCTACACCAATATATTTTAAATTTTTATTAGTTGTTACTTTAGTATTTTTTACTGTTGCTTCATACATCGATAGATATGCCGAATTCGTATATAAATGGTTGGACTTCCTTCGATAATTGGAATGCCCATATAGATAATCTTTAATCTCGTCATCCGAATATTCATACCAAAAATCTGCCGCTTCCTCTGCTAATCTACGAAGTTCAACAGCAACCTCAACCGGCCTCAAACCATTTTTAATTCGCTCCTCATTTATCAAATCAACTATATTCCATGCTCCTTCATCATCGGCATTAGGGTAATCTGTTGATTCATACGTAACTTCCCTTTCATCAGGAATGGGAATTATGCTTCCACCTGAATTTGTTTTAGTCGTTGTCTTCTTTTTCGTAGTCGTCTTTTTCTTCGTTGATGATGTTTTCTTTTTAGTAGTAGTCGTTGATGATGTTATTGGCTTGCTACTATTATTTTTGCTAGTGGTTACTTCCGTACTTGAAATTTCTTTAGTAGTCACCGTAGTCGATTGAGTTGGATTCTGAATCCCATTAGTTGTTGTTTCTTCTTCATCTTTTGACAAAACAGTTCTTCTAGTCGTCGTACTAAGTTTATCGTTAGGTGTTTTATTTTCATCGATAAAACTCAAATATGCAATAATTCCCACTAGAATTAATAAAACTGCCACAAAACCAATTATTAAACTTAATATTATGATTTTCTTTTTATCATTCATTATCTAACCACCTACTAGTTAATTATATCAAAGTATTCCCAAATAAAAAAGAAACATTTCATCTTTATTTGCCTCTAAGACTAGATATTCCTTAAAATTTAGTAATTAACTGTAAACATAAATTGTTTATCTTTCAAATATTTAGTTAATCCTGAATATTACATCAATCTTTTAGATAATACCAAGGGATTAACTACTTTATTTTTTACTTCTACTCTTTCACACTTTGGAAAATCACGAATACTTTTAAATTCGGTCCACATATTTTCCAATTCATAGTCAATTAATTGATTTTCCTCAATAATATCCATCATATCATGCTCACCCATTACAAATAAATCATCATAACTAATCAACGATAGATTAAGACATTTTCTAACAATCTTAGCTAAAAGGCTCATCATATAACTATCCTTTTTAGAATGGGTTAAAGAATTGAAGGCATCATTAGACTCTTGAATTTTCAAAGCCGCCTCTTTATTGCTAAAACATATTTCCTCTTCACCATCTTCATTAATTGTCTTACTAGTTGCCTTGACAATATTTACTACATCATTAAAATTTAACGTATGAACGATATGAAGACCAACGGCTATAATATTATCTAGGCGATCAGCACACATCTTTGGTCTTTCTAAATCAACTATAGAATAATCCTTGAAATTTATTATACTATCTAATTCAATGCCATCCATCTCCAAAAATTCTTTTAATTCTGCACTAGATTGCAATATTTCCAAAGTCTTTTCTTCGGTACTCTCTTGAATAATAGTATCTCCATTCATATAGTCAATAACATGAGAAAATACTGGTGTTGCAATATCGTGAAAAAGGGCAGCTAATGTCGCACATTTATCATGTGTTAGACGCCAAGTATTTAAAGCAACACTTAGTGAATGATCATATCGTGATATGAAAAAAGAAATATCATAGGCATCTTTACTCGCATAATCCATTCCACATTCTAATGATATATCTTGAAGTCTCAATAAGATATCTAAAGTTAAGTATTTTAAAAGAAACTCAGGAATGGGACCTAATAACTTTTGATATTTTTCATAAGTTGTCATATAATCAATCCTTCTTTACTGGCGTATATCATAACAAAAATAGAAAAGTTTTACAAGAAACTTTCCTATTTATTTTTATTGTTCATTAAACTCTGGCATTTCATACACTAATCTTTTATTTTTATGCTTAGAGTCATGCTTTATATATTCCCCTTTTTTAATTCTTTCTAATAAGGCAAACTCTCTTTCATAGTTTTTCAATGCTAAATAATTATTAAGATTTTTATTTTTATATTGTGATCTTTTATAACCAGTCTCTAATCTCTTCTTATATTTAGATAAGACATAGGCGTTGGTATATTTTTTTACCAATTCACTTTCCTCATCATATGGATTATTTCTAAATTCTATTTTATAAATAGCTGCTAAGAGAGCTAAGGCATGATAATAATCTAATCCCTCAATTGCCATAATATAACTAAGAACATTATATTCTATTCCACAGCCATAACACTTCAAAGTATTATTATGAGAATTTACACGCATAGATGGTGTTCCCTCGTTATGAAATTGACAACAAAAGAGAAAGGCATCATCAGATACTTTTGGAATATTGGCAAACTTATGATTATTAGTTGAAACTAAATGCAATAAGCTTGCCTCTCCCTTTATAAAACTCGTAAAACTTGTCTTAGTATATTGTTTTCTTAAGCTAGATAATATCTTATAAAATTCAATTTCCACACTTCCCAAGGCTTTTAATAATTGCTTTTCATAACTGATAATATCATTCCATTCGTAAAAACACTGTTGCTTTTCTTCAGGCCACTTTACTTGGTAATATGGATAACCAACATACCTCTCGCGATATCCATAGCGCTTTTGAATATCAGAAAGAATCTCTTGTTTTAAATAAAATTCTAAATCCATTAAATACTGTAAAATTTTTTCCAACGGGTTAATATCTCTTTTCTCTAATCCACTAGTAAATAAAACTTCCACATAGCAATTTAGTTCAAGATCATAATTATTTATAATATTATATATTAAATCTAATTCTCTTTTTTTAGTATCGATATTTTCCCTTTCAAATAAATGCTCACTCATGCTGTTACCTCCTCTATGCTGATTTAAATTTTATTCATTTGATATATAATTATTTGATACTTATCATATCTTTTTTCAACTTTTCCGACAATCCTTACAAGATCTCCAACTTTTATTCCTTCAAGTTGATTAATATAGTCGGAAAATAAGACAAATTCGGAAGAAGTTGTTTCATCACTTCCCCTTAAAAAGGCCATATCTTTATTGTTTTTAGTCGTAAGTCTCTTTATATTTTCAACTAAGACCACCGTTTCAATGCGCCCATCAAAATGTGAAGCAATATCAATTTGTTTAAAGAGATCGGGAAATTTACTGGCTGGATGTGTAGAAACATAGTAACCAAATAACTCCATTTCCTTATTCATAAGATCAATATCTGGCAATTCATCATAAATAGTAAGTTCTGGCTTATTTACTAAAGAAGAATCTAAATCGCGAATTAATTCAGCATATGTTACACATGATGGTATATTGCGAATTAGAGTTTCACGATTATAACCAAAACAATCAAATACACCTGCAAGAATTAAAACTTCCAACGTTTTTTTATTAACGTTAAATCCATAACATCTACCCATAAAGTCAAAAAAGTCTTCAAATTCTTTATCTCCTCTAGATTTTAAAATAGCTTCACTAGCTGCTAAACCCACTCCCTTTATAACTCTTAAAGGAAGACGAATTCCATTTTCTTCCTTTTTATATTTATAACTTGAAAGATTAATATCTGGTTTGAGAATTTGAATTCCACATTTTTTAGCTTCCTCAATATATTCTCTAGTTTTAGCTTCACCACCGATATTAGTATTTAAAAGATTTATATAATATATCTCCTTAAAATAGGTTTTTAAGTAGGCCATCTGATAACCAATAAAGGCATATGCTACAGAATGGGATTTATTAAAACCAAATGAGGCAAATTTAACGATTAATTCAAAGACAGCTTCGGCTGTTTCTTTTGAATGATTATTTTTAATAGAATTATTAATAAAGCGTTCTCTTTCATTTTCAATTACTTCTAACTTTCTCTTGCTTATCGCTCTTCTAATTATATCTGCCTCCGCATAAGAATAGCTCGCCATAAACCTCAATATTTCCATTATTTGCTCTTGATAAATCAATATACCATAAGTGCTTTCAAGAATTGGTTTCAATGAGTCATCTATGTATTCAATCTTTTTGCCATTATTTTTTCGATCAATATAAAGATCAATATTTTGCATAGGACCCGGACGATAAATTGCTAAAGCCATAACTAAATCATCAAATTTAGTAGGTTTCAACCTTCTTAAGAAATTCATTAGACCTGTCGACTCAAATTGAAATACTCCAACAGTATCAGCTCGTGAAAATAAATCATAGACTTTTTTATCGTCTAAAGGAATCGTATTTATATTTAATTTTCTTCCATATATCAACTCAATATCTTTTAAGACATTTGTAAGGATGGTCAAATTACGGATGGCTAAGAAATCCATTTTAATAAGTCCCATATCCTCTAATTCATTCATAGTTAAACCCGTTAAATAGTCATCTCCACTTTTTATAATAGGAATGATACTATCAAGAGCTTTGCTCGAAACGACAAGTCCCGCTGGATGTGTACCAATAGTCTTTTTTATTCCTTCTAAATACATCGATTCATTATATATTTTATTTAACAATGAATTGCGTTTTAAAATATTTTTTACTTGTTCAGTCAAATTATTTTTTAGAGATTCTTTTGAATTTATGTACTTAAGTAAGCTATTTAAAGTAGCTTCATCGACATCGTTAATCTTTCCCACACATCTAATTACTTCTTTAGCTGTCATTGTAACAAACGTCATAATCTTCGATACATAGGCATCTCCATAGCGGTTTTTAACATATTCAATAACTTCTTCGCGTCTTTCATATTCAAAATCAATATCGATATCGGGCATTGTTATACGTTCAGGGTTCAAAAAACGCTCAAACAATAAATCATATTTTAATGGATCAATCCAAGTTATACCAAGCGAATAAGCCACTAAAGAACCTGCAGCGCTTCCCCTTCCAGCTCCGACAAAAATATCATTTTTAATAGCAAAGCGAACATAATCTAATACGATTAAAAAGTAATCAGTAAACCCCATCTTGGCAATGACATCAAGTTCATAATTGAGTCTCTTTTTATAATCTTCACTGACATTTCCATTAAGCCTTTTTGCTAAACCTTTAGTTGCCAAACCTCTTAAGTATTCTTCACTATCTTCAATCGTCTCATCATAATGTGGAATATATCTATTACCCGTTGGAAATTCTATATTAATTAAATCCGTTAATGCCGAAGTATCATACTCTTCTTGCCTTAATACATTCTTTGAATAATCGACAAGTTCCATACTTCCCAATTTTAAATTATTATCAATCATATATAAATAGTTTATATACTTAGCTGATTCTTTATCTAAAGCTAAAATATCATTGATATAAATGACCTCATCAGTTATCAATTTAGCATTCAACTTTTCTTCCTCGTCTTTAAAAGAGATAAAAACCTTAGAAAATATCTTCATCACTGTTTCATATATACTTGAACTTTGCATCGGCAAAACACATATGATATTTTCACTATAATTTTTCAAGTCACCAATTGATATAACTTGATCAATCTTTCTGCGCGTTAGTTTGAACAAATTTACTAGGCCATCCATATTTTGGGGATATAGATAAAGAGTATATGAATCAATTTCTATATCTAACCCAATTATACATTTTATATTATTCTTTTTACATTGCTCATAAAACATATGACAAGAGCATAAATTATCATCGAGAATACCCAATGAAGAATAATTATTTTTTACCGCATAGGAAATTAAGTCTTCTAATTTAATAAGACTTTTTAAAATACTATAATCCGTTTTTATTCCTAATGGTGTATACATATTTCAACTCCTACTTACTTTGATTATACAACAAGACATATTATATTGACAATTAATTCGTATGAATGCTAGAATATTTTTGCAAGATTGGTGATTTTATGCAACATGCAAATACAAATAATTCATATAATCAAATTGAAAACCTTATTCAAAAGACCTATAATAATTATCAAAATCTTTTAAAAGATCAAAAATTTGAAAAAATTGAATATCCCTATATACCTATAGATGAAATAGCTGAATTAGTTGAAACATTTGATAAAAATTTTACTTATTTAGAATCCAATATTCTTGAAGATATTCTCAATATAAATTTAGAAAAAGCCGTTTTGGGAAATGTTTATCAAAATTTAAAGCAAAAACTATATTCCCGCATTATCACCTATTCAGATGATTATTTTTGTGCTTCTCTAATTAACGCTCTAAGAGAGCAATATTATTTAGTAGAACAAATTGAAAAGGCAATAAGAGAAATATTTATGGGAATGCTAGAAGAAGCAATAAACTCGTGCAATGGCAAGTTTTTAAAAGAAGAATTAAAGAGACATCTAACTGTTATTTTATGTAAGTATGCAATAAATGAAAAAGATCTTATACAATACGAAAAAAATGCACAGATAATTATCGCTCAAAATATCTCTTCGCGGGCAATAAGTATCTTCAATAGTTTCTATATAGATTGTCTTATAAAAAAAAGCATTGATACATTACTTAGCATACCAGATGATATATTAATTAGTGATAAAGAATATGCAAAAGCTATTTGTCTTCAACTACTTCTACGCGCAATATTTATGATTATCGATGATTATCAAAAACTAATTCCCTATGAAGAATACTACAATAAGAAAGCATCAGAAGAGACAACTACCAAGAAAATGATAAGAGAAGCTTTCATTTTACACTATAATGATTCAATGAATGATAAATTAAAAACTTTGGTAAAAAATAAAATTATTGACTTATAAGGTTTTAATTGATATAATTTTAGGGAATTCTTGATTGGAGGGAAAATTATGGCAGTTAATATAACTAGAAAAAAACCTTTATTTGGAAATAGAAGATCACATGCTTTAAATGCAACTAAGATGCAACAAAAACCAAATAAACAAACTAAAAAGATCGAGGGAATTAAAGTAACAATGTCTGCTCGTGAATGGAAGTCTTTTAAAAAAGCTGCTTAATTAATATTAAGCTTTTTTTATGCATAACAAAAAGATGTTTATGATAAACATCTTTTTATTTTACTTCACTAAAATAACGCGTTATTGGATTTTTCTCTATATCTAATTCCTTATTTAGATTCAATTCAATATCATCATATTTGGCAACAACATCGAAACTATTATAAATACTAGCCCCCGTACTTGCCACAAAATCTATACCATCTTCTCTAACAGTGAAAGAATACACATATTTACCAACAACTAATGTATATCGGTCATTAGTTGTCTCATTAAAGACATTCATCTTAATATCATCATTTATATTTATTGAATACCCACTCTTATTGAAGTTGAATTTTATATTATAATCATCCACATCAATTATATAACTCTTACCTATTTTAGTAATTACTATATCATCTATTTTTATAACTGTCTTTTCCACATTTTTTGATAAGAAATTATTAAAATAAACTGTTGCTGTAATCTCCTTAAAAGAAGTTTTATATAGATTATTTATATATTCGACATTGAGATTCAAAGTAGCATTAGTAAAATTGATAGTACTATTACTTGCACGAACCTTATCAACTTCTATCTTCTTATTGAAAGATTTTAATACATTAATTAAATCTTTATTCAAACTTAAACTGTTATATCCATCCTTATTTTCAAAATAAATTTTATTACCTTTTAAGGCGTAATTAAATTCAAAATCGTGAGGAAAATTCTCTCCATGAGCTCCTTTATAATTCGCCGATATAGATAACTTACCTGACTTTTTTATCTCATACCTACTTACTTTAGTACTGAGATCCTTAAAATCATTTAAGAAAGTCGTCAATTCTTTATTAAAGACTTCGCCCTTATCTTCATATATTTTCTTAGCGAATACTCCCATCATCATAATAAGTAAAAAAATCATCGTTATTATTAATATTTTTCTTTGCACTTTATTCACCCCAATTATTATTAACATTATTATATAATGATTTTTAAATAATTACTATAAAAAAATAAAAAGAATGACTAAATCATTCTTTCATCTAAAATTGAATCGTCTTCTTAGTATTATAAATAGTTCCATTAATATCAATATACAATGCATACTTGCCATTTAATTCAACATTAAATATCCTATTGATTTGTGAATTATCTTTTTCTTTATAGGTTAAAATATTGATTTTTCCACCCTTATTGACAAAATATAATTTTACTTCATCATTTTCCTTGATATCAAAATCTGTTTTAAAAGTGTTCTTCGTAAAATCACAACTGTTTATCCATTCCACTGTATCCTCTAAATTGATTTCTTTAGTATTTTTTTCTACTAAATTATCTGCTTCTATGCTATTAAATATATTCAATTTAGTTACTTCCATATTTGAAGTTTCTTCATCATATAAGTTATGTTTAAATGCTCTATATTTTCCCTCTTCGCATTTAGCTTTAAAGACTATATTATCATTTTTATCAAATTCAATAATTAAAGAATATATATGATCTGGGTTTTTTTCAGAAGTTGATAGAGTTGCTCCTTTTGTAGCGCGATAATCATCATCTAAAACATATCCAAAATTAACTAGTTTAGAATTATTTTCATAAACATCAATTGAACCATATTGATGAGAGAATAACTTCTTATCAGCGTCATAACTCCATACTAACTTAGCTTCCATATTTTTAATTTCATAAATTTCTGCACGCGAATAATTATTCTTATAATTACTTACCTCATCTGGTCCTCCTGCTTCAAATCCATTTATGCGTTCATATCCATTATTAAAAAATGCTATATATCCCTCACTCGTAATCTTAGGAGAATGTTGTCCCCAAGGATAATTATCCTTTTTACTTCTTATGCGATATTGGTCCCACACAGCTGATTTAAAGGCCTTATTATTTGGATTAGTGAATATCCATTTTAATTTTTTCTCTTTATAATCAACACAAAATACTGTATCAATTCCTCTAAAGGATACAATCATCTCGTTATTTTTTTCATTTAGATAGAATCCATTTCTTATAGCTTTTTGTCCCAAATATGTATCATCAAATTCAGGGTCAATTTCCTTAAATATTTTGGCTAAATTTATATCACTGACAACTTCTCCAGTCTTAGGATTCATTTCATAAATAAGTTGTTCTTTCACATATACTGGTGTTACTCCTCCAGCACTCATTATATTGCCATTATTTAGTATTTGTGATTCAAAAGAAAAACCGTTTTTCATTGTATAGTAATTATAAATTTTTCCTAAATAATCCATCTCTACAAAACTGAGAAAATTTTCGGCAAATTGTCCTTGCGATGTTCCAATTATAAAATGCCCATTATCTAACCATTCAACATCCATACGCATATCTTCCGTTAGATAAAAGCGAAGTTTTCCTTCACTATCCCATCCTGTTAACCAAGTTGCATAAGATGCTACTGTAAAATAAAGATCCTCATTATTGACTTTTTCACTTTTTTCTAAAACCTCTAAAGGATAGGCAATATTGCTGGCTTCTGTCCTAATGGAGTATTCTATTTCCTTATTATTTGCAACCAATTTTACTTTATTTTCCATATCTTCATATAATCCGTAAATGGGAATAATATGTTTCTTACTCGCATCCATCTTTGTCACTTTTTTGCCATTTATATATACTTCAACGCTTTCATCACTTTTTGATGAATAGATAATTATAGCTGATAATGGACTTATTTTATATGGATTTAATTCGACATAAGCTTGCTCGAAAGTATATCTAGTGTCATTAGAGATAGCATCTAATCTTTTATTAATACTCTCTTGATTTGTTACCAAGGGAATAATCGCTGTCTGTTCTTCCCCTTCAAAATAATTATGCATTTTTTTAGTTTCGCGATAAGTTATGATACTCAAAAGACCACTAATGACTATAAGTAAAATTATGGGTATCATTACGATAATTGTTTTCTTTTTATTCTTCATATTTTTCTCCTACTCTTATAATCATTGTATAATAAAAAAAGTATATTTTCTATACTTTTTCGTTATTCATGTCATAACATTCATTAAAACCTGTAAAGGAACACACAACTTTTGACGATGATGCCGATAATTTAAAGGCCGATTCATTATAAGCTCTTACAGTTGTTGATTCAGATGAAAACATCCCATACTTAGTCATATTATAACCCGATACCATATATAATGAATTAGCAAGATAAAGATAATATTCCGGTTTATCTAACTTATTATTAACTAATATATAGCCATTTATGCCATTACTATGTACTTCCGAAATATAAACCTTTTTCTCTGTTTTATTAAAGCCTTTTTTAAAATCATCTACTGTTTTTTTCACATTAGCAGTAAATACATCTTTACCGCCTAAGTTATTGACCTTTAAAGAATTAAATGGTAAACAATCTTTTTTTGTGTGATAGCGACATATCGCTTCTGTATTTACATTTTTAATCAATGCATCAGTCTTATTTTTTAAATTACTCTTAGTAATCTTTTGATCCTTTAATTGATAATCCGTTAAGATATATTTTTCATTATAAACTGTATAATAAAATTTCAAATCGGAATAGTCAGTTGCATCGATTAAACAATAACCATTATATTTACTATTTTTTTGTTTTAAATCATTGATATTAATTAAGTAATAGCCACTTTCCGTTATGCCATTCAAATTATTAATCTTCTCATCGAGATTTTTTTGAAATTCTAAAATACTTTCAGAAAATAACTCCGTAGCACTTAAATTATTTTCAACACTTAAAATTCCCTTTAAACTAGTATTCTCAGGTTCATAATTAGCTTTAAATTCAATTTTTATATATATTTCTTTAGATGCTTCAATAGCAATATTATAAATTAAAATATTATTGCTATTTACTTTCTCCGTTTTTCCAATTGCTTCATATACTCCATTAATATCCTCGGCATATGTTACACTGTAGGTCAACTCTTCATCGCTTATAATGGCATCTTTTAGATGAATAGCAAAACTTATCGACTTGTCATTTTTATTTTCTATTTTAATAATTTTACTAGTAACATTTCCAAAAGATATACTTTCATCGAGCATATTGCCCTTAATATAAGTAACTTTTAATTCATCTTTACCTATTAAAACATTAGATTCCACATCTTTAACTAAATCATTAATATTATTCTCTTTTTCCTCTAGGAAAAGCATGCTAATAAAGAGAATAATAACTATTACAATAATTATTAATGTGAATAATATCTTTTTCTTCATATTATTTCACCTAGCATAATTATAAATAATAATTATTTTTTTTACAAGCATTAGTCCTTAACTCTAAAAATTAACGTTATAATAAATGCCATTAAAATAGAGGTTACAATGCCCACAGAAACTCCCGACAGCATATTTAATATGCCTTTTTCAACAGCCGTTTTATAAAGAGTATTGCCAAAGGACATAATGACTACACTTGCTCCTCCTCCAAATCGACTAATTAATTTATCATAAATGCCAAAGAAACCAAGTATGGCTCCAATAACGACAAACATACTAGTAATATGACCACTGGTTAAACGGGTATTATCTTTAATTATTTGAGCTATAAGACAAATAATTCCCGTAAAAATAAACGATTTTATAATCATGATGCCACCTCTATTTCTATTGCATGAGCCACTGCCGGAATGCTATTCTTTTGATTTACTAAAGTAGGATTGTGAAGAGCACCGGTTCCAACAAGTAATATTCTTTTATATTTTTTATTGTGAATAATTTTGTTGAAGAAAACGAATGGTAAAACACTTGGACCACTTCCACCCATGTATTTCTCTTGGCCTTCCTTATATATGCAACTTCCCGCATCACATATATTGCGGAAATTCATAATGTTATATTCCGTCTTTAAAAGATACTCTAAAAATTCAAGTCCTAATTTTCCTAAATCTCCCGTCAGAATAATATCATAATCGTCGATTGTCGCACCATTATTTATTAAATGTTCATAAATCGTCTTAGCTGCAGCTGGTGCCATTATTGCTCCCATATTGGCAACATCTTTTATATCATAATCGACAACACTTCCAATCGTTCCTGAAGTTATTTTATACTTCGTCTGAGAATTAGTAATAACTGCTCCACAAGATGCCGTTATCGTCGATGTCGTATAGCATGCTTTTAAAGAACCATATTCATTAGGAAATCTAAATTGTCGTTCGCTTCCCAAAATATGTGAACTTGTAAGCAAGCAAGCAGACTTTAGTTGCTTATTCGTCAATAAATTAGCACCTATTATCATACTTTCGACAAACGATGCACACGCACTATAAACTCCCAGAAATGACTTATTATAATTCTTAGCAGTCATATTCATAATTCCCAACTGATTAGATAAATCTCCTCCAATTATCAGATCAAACTTATTTCTTTGAAGTAAATTATTGACAACTGTCTTTTGCATTTTTAACTCCGCTTTTTCTGGTGTTTTTTCACCATAGTAGTAATCTTTCATATACATATCGACATTTTTGATATAGCCTTTTTCTTCATCTGGAGAGGCAATAGAAAACCAATCGCCTATATAGACATTATTAAAACCTATACTAACCATAATAAACACCTCACTAAAGCTAGAATACTAGCTGCCACTATTCCATAGAGAATTACACTTCCTGCCAATTTCAAAAAATTTGCTCCAATACCCGTTATAAAACCTTCCTCTTTATATTCTAAAGAAGCCGAGGAAACCGAATGCGCAAATCCCGTAATGGGAATTATTACTCCCATTTTCAAATAATCGACAATCGTATCAAATTTTCCCAAGCCTGTTAAAAGCGATGCAGCCACAATCCAGGCGATGAGCATAGCATCAACCCCTAAAGACGAGACTAATATCTCCGACATTGAACCAATTAATCCCCCAGATATAAATGCCGCAATGGCATTTTCTAATCTTTTTTCCTTAGGTGTGATATTTTTTACAATATTTTGATAGTTCATAAGAAAACCTCCATTATTATTATGGAGGTTATGCGGAAATATATTCGAGAATTTTTTTCTTACTTTTGAATTCAATTCTTGAGACATTAACCTGTGATATTCCAAGAATATCTGCTACTTCCTTCTGTGTTAAATCACATTGATAACGATATTTCATTACAGCAGATGATAAAGGATCTAACGTATCAAGTGATTCCTCCCAAAGAATTAAATCATCATTAACACCTTCAACGCCAACTTGAATATTTGCCATCTCATCGTCCAAACTAAACATATCATCACAAACACGCATAACATATTCGGCTTCCTGAATGTCTATTTCCAAATAGGCACATATATCCTCTAGAGTTGCTTCATGACCTAAAACTTGAGTAATGTATGATCTAGCCTTATTAATATTTTTATATATCTTTAGGCAATCTTTATTGAGTTTTATATTACGGCTCTTGATTGTCAGTTCATACATTTCTCCAAATATATATTTGTAGGCATATGAACTAAAAGGAACACTTTTATCTTGATAATTATTATATGCTTTAATTAGTCCCAAACAACCGGCTTGATATAAATCTTCTTTTTCTACATTATAAAACTTGCGAGCTATACTATATATTAATAGTTCATTTTCGGATATGATTTCATCCATTAAATTTTTAACAATTCTAAAGCCACTAATTCATTTGATAAGTTATCAAGATTTAATTTATTCTCTTTGGAATTTATGAGTAATACTTTTCCTTTATGTTTTTTTATACAACTGCTACTTTCCCTTATTACTTCTTTGCCTACATTATCTAAAACATGTAAATTATTTAAATTATAGACCATGTATTTTATCTTGTAATCATTAATAATTGGCAAAGCATAATCTCTAAATCTTGGCGCTGTCGTCTTATTAAGATTCCCCTTTAATCTTACAAATAAAATTCCCTTTTTATACTCCAAATTTATCTTCAACATATTTATCACCCAAATCTGTTATACCAATAAGTTAAAAGCTTTAAAATGCTTTCGACAAAGAGATACAATATCAAACATTATGTTATGTAAAATTAAATGTCTTTAGTAGACATTTTTAAACTTTTGTAGTATAGTAATAGATACCTGAGAGCTTTATATACTTTTTATTTAAGGAGGATGAAATGAAAAAAAATGATGCAGTTACATCTGTATTTGCTTTGGGTGGCTTAGGCGAAGTCGGTAAAAACATGTATGTCATTGAATATATGAACGAACTTGTAATTATCGATGCCGGCGTTATGTTCCCGGAAGACGAACTTTTGGGAGTAGATTATGTAATTCAAGATGTAACTTATTTAAAACAAAATGAAAATAAAATTAAAGCTTTGATAATTACTCATGGACATGAGGATCATATTGGAGGAATTACTTTTCTTTTACAAAATGTAAAAATTCCCACGATATATGGTTCCAAAATTGCTACTGAGTTAATTAAGAAAAAATTGAATGACAAGAATATGAAATATGAGAATTTAGTTACATTCGATAAAGACACAGTTATAAAATATAAAAATATATCTGTTGAATTTATTCCTACTACTCACTCTATTCCTGATTCATTTGCCATTGTCGTAACTACTCCAAATGGTACTATTGTCCATACAGGAGATTTCAAGTTTGATTTAACGCCAATTGGTCCTATGGCTGACATTCATAAAATGGCTGCTTTGGGAACTAAGGGAGTTAAACTATTACTATCGGAAAGTACAAATGCTCTATCACCAGGATTTTCCGCAAGTGAAGCCATAGTTGATGAGGCATTAGGTGATGTTTTCGCTAAGGCTAACACGAACCGAATTATACTTGCTACTTTTGCTTCTAATATCTATCGTATTAAGCATATTGTTGAGACATGTAGACAAAATAACCGCAAGATTATAACCTTTGGTAGAAGTATGGAAAATGCTAAAGATATTGCCATAAAAAATGGTCTTATTAAAGATACTTCAATATTTATCGATACAAATGCTGCTAAGGATTTAAAAAAATCAGAAATATGTATATTATGTACAGGATCTCAGGGTGAACCTTTAGCTGCATTATCGAGAATTGCTAATGGCGTTCATAAACAAGTGCAATTATTGCCAGATGACATAATCGTCTTTGCATCGAACCCTATTCCCGGCAATTCCGCAAGCATTAATAGAATTATAAACAAATTATATCTAAAGGGAGTAAAAGTTTATACCAACTCTTTCTTCCCAAACATTCACACTTCCGGACATGCTAAAGCTGAAGAATTAAAGTGGATGATAAGACTAATCAAACCAGAATATTTAATGCCTATTCATGGTGAATATCGCATGTTAAAAGAACATCAAAGCCTAGCTATAAGTTGTGGTATTCCCGAAGATCACACGTTTATTTGTAAAAATGGTGATGTAGTTATCATGGATAACGAAGGTGTGCACAGGGGAAAGCGCGTTCAAGCAGGGGATGTATATGTCGATGGCTCACGTATTGGCGATATCGGTTCTGTCGTTATTAAGGATAGAAAATTGATGAGTAAAGATGGTGTATTAGTTACCATAGTAAATATTGATATGCATAATCACACTTTATTAATAAAGCCTAATATTACAACGCGAGGTTTTGTCCTTGTTAATGAAAATGCCGAATTAATCCACGAAATTGAAGCTAAAGTTGCCGAAATAGTTAATCGTTCTTTAAATGGCAAATACAATTTAACCGATTTAAAGAATCAAATCATTTTAGAATTAAATGTCTTTATCAATGATAAAATGGGCAGAAGACCAATGATTCTACCTGTTATCATGGAAGTTAATAAGGCAAAATAAAAGACGATATTCGTCTTTTTTATTTTCCATATAAATAACGGAAAATTATCAAAAAAGAAACTTGTTATAAAGTTTCTAATTTCGACATAGCAATTTTTTTAAATTTCAATAAAACATTCATTAATCAAAAATGTCTTAATATCCTTGTCATTATTTGATTCATAATATTTTATTAACAATAATTTATATTTTTCGATCTTTTCAACCGGAATTACAATTATCCCTTTTCCTTTACTTATTAAATAATGATTTGCATATATCACAGAAGTTCTTTTATTACCATCGAGAAACATTTGCTTTTTAACAGTATATAAAAGCAAATTAATTGCTTTGTCGACATCGTTTTGATCTGATTCCAATATTAAGTTTAATTCTTCTTTTATTACAGATTCAATTGGCAAATCCGGAACCCAAGCAGTTCCACCTATTTTTACTGGTGTCGTTCTCAATACTCCTGTTGAATAATAAAATCCCTCCTCCACTAATTTATTAATTGTACATAATATTATATAATCTGTTTTGCTTAATATAACATTTTTATTAAGTATGAATTCCCAAGCATGTTTTAAATTGACTACTTTCATAATATCCTCAGACGACATATCACTAACTTTGCCACCTTCAATTATACTTTCTGTATCAGATAATGTAGTAGCAACACCTTCTAATACTGCTTGCTTATATATTGTATCTGCTAAATGTTTTTTTGCAAAATCAATATTTCTTGAAACTTCTAAAGACAATTCTTCATCTACATAATTTAATTCTTTTAATTTTTTCTCAATTAATCTAATAGATTTCTTTATTTCTTTAGCTTTGATATTATTGTTTAAAATAAGATTATAAAGATCATCATTATATTCTCCGATATATTTAGTCGCTTGCAATCCATCTTCTTTAGTATGAGTATAAATATATTTTTTATTTTCTTTTTCTCTAATTTCTATAGATCCATATATAAGTTTATTTAATTCAGCCTCTTGCAATTGTTTTTGATTTAATAAGTCTAAAATTTTAATTTGATTATCCATAAAATTCACCTCTATACTAATTATACTACTTTTTTCATTAGTGTGAAACTTTTTATGGCACTTTTTCTTAAAAAGTTTCACACTTTCCATGATTAACTACAAATGTATAAAAAAATTCATCTTAATACTTTTAATGGTATAATATCTATAACATAGGAGTAAAATTATGAAAGATAATATTAATAAACGTATAAAAACTAGCAATAAAATTTATCCTCTTTTTTATGGTCTATCATCAGATTTGATATTTTTTATCGCCATTAATACTTTATTCCTAACACAAGTAAAAGAATTAACATCATCAGAAATTAACTTCATGACAACTATGGGAGTTTTAATATCTTTATTCTTTTACTTGTTTTCTCATAAAATCATAAAAAAAATAGGCAATTTAAATTCCATAAAACTAGGAACCCTGTTAATCCTAATTGCTAGCATCCTATTCACTTTTTCCAAACATATAATATTATTCATCTTTGCTGAAATTTTATATGAAGTAAGTTTTGTCTTTAAAAGTGTCGATACTGTCGTTTTAAATAATAACTTAACATATGAGCATCGTGAAGATGAATTTGTTAAAATTAAAAGTAAAGCTACAACCATATATTCTATAGCAACTCTTATAACATCACTTCTTGCAGGATTCCTCTTTAGTATTAACCCCTATATTCCAATGATTATCTGCATTATTATATGTTTAAATAATTTTATAATGGCGCATTTCATATACGAAATATCTAAAGATAAAAAAATCATACAAAAAACATCTAACAATAAAATAAACTTTACCAAAATCGTTATAACAATAATCATTGTTTATGGTTTACTTTATGGAACTGTAGCAGTCTGTCAAACCAACGATAAATTATTTATGCAATATAAATTACAAGAATTTATGGAAGTAAACAATATAGCACTAGCACTATCATTTATTCTCTTCCTATCTCGTATATCAAGATTATTTTCTAATATATTCTTTATTCGTATTTATGATAAACTAAAAAACAAGATAATCTATCTTATAAATATCGCCCTTATAACATCCGTACTTCTATTTATTATTGGTCATCTTCTAACTAATCCAAAATTTGGTATTATTTTAATGTCCATAGGTTTCCTATTGCTTCTAGCCCTAAGAGATCCAACAGAAAATGTTTTAAGTAATCTTCTTCTCCAAAATACTTTAAAGGATGATAAAGAGCAGATAATGTTATACTTTCAATTTTCTAGAAGACTGGTTGTATTTATTCTGAGTTCTCTAGCCACTCTAATATTAACAAAATTTGAATTAATTCATCTATATATAATTATTTTTATCTTTGCTTTTATCTACTTACTTATAGTAATAAAGCTAATTCATTTATTAAAAAAGAGCAATAAGTCTTAGATTTACTGCTCTTTTTCTTCTGTAGATTCTTCTTCAGGATATATTTCAACATCGCATACTTCTTGATACTTATCAATCAATTTATCCAATTCTTCCTGTTTATTTAAAATTTCTTGTTTTAATTCTTCTATCTTTTTTTGAATTTCTTCAACTAGATTTTCGTTCATTTGCCAAGACCTCCAACAACTTGATTTTTATTTTTTAACTCTATTTGCTTTTCAATAGTGGCTATTTGAGAATTTATACTATCTCGTTTAAAAGTTAAACCTACTAATTTCTCTTTCAACTCAGACAATTCCATTTTGGAAAGTTTTTCTCTTTCATAGGCAGATAATAAAATATCAACCATCTTTCTTATTCTTGGGCTTGCACTAGAATCCCTAGCATTTTTTAACACATCAATAAATTTTGGATACATATACTGATTGAACATAGTAGCTAAACGATAACCCTTATGTATGGCTGGCATATCCTCTTTAATAAATCCCAAATCACTCGCATATACCCCAGCCTCTTCTTCATTATAAGGATAATAATCTAAATTGCCAATATTTTCTATGCTTCCTTCTAAATACTCACTTTCCACTAGTGTTTTGAAACAACTAAGTTGTTTTCTTGTAGTAGCACGACAATGAGTTAAAACCTCCAACATCAAATTATCATCTAATACTTGCGATACATTAGTAATACCATATTCCTTAAATGCCTTGTGAAAATTGTATCTTGAACTATAAAAACCTGTATCATCTAATGAAATATTGCTAAAATCTGTTTTTTCCATAGAATCCCTCCAATTAAATTATAGCAATATCCTTATAAATCGTCAAAGAAGGAAACGCTTTATTTACATATAATGTTAATTATTCTACCCTTTAAATAAATTACTTTGACAATATCACCTATTATAATGTCTGGATATTCATCTCTTATCTTTTTTAAAATTTCTTCTTCTTCTATATCCCTACTTACAAGAATTGTCTTTTTCATTTTACCATTTATTTGTATCGGCAAATTAATTTCATCGACATTCAAATAAGCATCATCATACTTTGGCCACTTCTCATCAATAATATTACCTTTAAATATTATTTCATACAATTCACTTGTGATATGTGGTGCTAGCGGATTAAGCAGGATAAGAAAAATGCGCATTTCCTCCTTAGTTATGAATTTATCTTTATAAATTTTTTTGACAAATCCCATAAATGCAGCAATACAAGTATTTAGTTTTAGATTTTCAATATCCTCAGTTGCCTTCTTAATTAGATTATTTATTTCATATCTATGAGCTTCACTTATACCATTTTCTAAGGTAATATTTTGCATATTCCAAACGCGATCCAAAAAGGAAGTTATACCATTTATTCCCTCATATGTCCAAGGGGTATTATCTTCATATCCCGCTAGAAAATGAACGTGAAGTCTTGCAGCATCACTTCCATATTTTTCAATTACTTCCATTGGTGAAACTCCATTTGTTGAACTCTTGCTCATCTTCTTCCCTGTATCATCCAAAATAAGACCACTTCCCATCTTGCGAATAAATGGGTCTCTTGAAGGAACAGCTCCTATTTCATATAGAAAATTCTGCCAAAAGAACGCATACAAAACATGACGTGTAATGTGCTCTGTACCACCGGTATAACAATCAACGCTTCCCCAATACTCAAGTTTTTTCATATCTGCAAGGCACGTTTTATTTGCCGGATCAACATATCTTAGCCAATACCAACTAGAACCCGCCCAATTAGGCATTGTATCCGTTTCACGCTTGGCATTACCACCACAGTTCGGACACTTACAATTTACCCATTCATCTATCTTTGAAAGCGGAGAACTGCCATCCTCATTTGGCATATAATCCTTTGTTTTAGGAAGAATAATTGGAAGTTCACTCTCTGGTACAGGAACTGTTCCACATTTTGGACAAAACACAATTGGAAAAGGTTCACCCCAATATCTTTGACGATTGAAAGACCAATCTTGCATCTTATAATTAGTTTGTTTCTTAGCAATACCCATATTGATAAGTTTATCGGCAATCTTTATTTTAGCATCTAACACTTTCATGCCATCAAATTCCTGCGAATTCATCATTTTAGCATTACTCTTCAAATAATCCATCTTTTCCAAGGCATGATTTTTAACTTCACCCTCAATTACTTGAATCATAGGAATATCAAATTGCTTTGCAAATTCATAATCTCTTTCATCATGTGCTGGTACAGCCATAACAACGCCAGTCCCATAATTTTTAAGGACAAAATCTGCCAAGTAAATTGGTACTCTTTTAGCATTAACCGGATTTACAGCATATATTCCCTTAAGAACACATCCTGTCTTCTCATGTTGGTTAGAGATTCGATCAAGTTCACTCCTATAAGAAGACTTCATTTGATACTTAGATACTTCATCATAATTTTTAATAATATCTTTGTGCTTAGTAACAAAATCATGTTCGGGAGCCATAACCAAAAAAGTAATTCCGTAAATCGTCTCTATACAAGTAGTATAAATTTCAACATTATCAATATGTTCGCCATTATAATCTACAATATCAAAGCCAACTTGAATGCCTTCTGACTTACCAATCCAGTTTCTTTGTAGTTCCTTAAGATTTTCATTCATATTTATTCTTTCGATATTCCCAAGAAGTTTCTCGGAATATTCTTTCATTTTAAGAAACCATACATATCTTTCTTCCTGTTTAACAGAACCATGACATCTATCACATATTCCTCCTTGGCTATCCTCATTAGAAAGAACTGTCTTACAATTAGGACAATAATTAACTACGCCCTTTTCTTTATAAGCTTTTCCCTCCTTGAAAAGCTGCAAGAAAATCCATTGAGTCCACTTATAATACTCCTCATCACTTGTACAGAATGCACGGTCATAATCAAATGAAAGTCCAATTTTTCTCGATTGCTCCATAGCATTCTTCATTCCTTCGTGTACAAAATCTTTGGGATTAATTCCCGTTTTTATCGCCGCATTTTCTGCTGGAAGTCCAAAGGAATCACCTCCAATTGGAAAGAGCACGTTAAACCCTTGCAGTCTTTTCATGCGAGCGAGTGCATCAGCTGGAACTGTCCCCTTTAGATGTCCCATATGCAAATTTCCGCTTATATTGAAAAATTCATACAACACATAATATTTTGGCTTTGTCGGATGAAAGTCAATTGCTCTAAAACTATTTTCCTTCTTCCATTTATCTTGCCATTTCTTTTCTATTTCTTTAAAATCATACATATTTATCCATTCCCTTCTTAATTAAAAAATAGAGTCAACACCTTCGTAGTATTGACTCTATTTAAATTAGCTTTATTATTTTATATAGCACTTAAAATAGACCCATTACTACATAATCGGCTTAATAATAAAACTAATAATAATGTCATATTATCAATAATTATTTTCATAAATCTATTCCTCCACTTGAAGATAATTCTACTATACTTACTACTTTAAGTCAAATCATAATTATTTTGTTAATTTAAATGTGAAGTGCAACAAAGTTGCATTGAAAAAGACATATGAGT
>CAJTKV010000027.1:3949-27743 GCA_910577075.1 uncultured Bacilli bacterium | reverse complement strand
ACTATATTCCTTTAAGAGGTTCTTTTATAAAAAATATTGATTTGGATAAGAGAGAAATCGATGTTACTGAGGATGTAAAGGGGCTTATATTATGAGAATAAGTATTTTGACTTTGTTTCCCGAGTTGTTTGAGGGTTTTTTAAGTACTTCGATTATAAAAAGAGCTATTGAAAAGGGTAAGGTATCTTTTGATATCGTCAATATTCGCGATTTTGCCAAAAATAGTTATGGGCAGGTAGATGATACGCCTTATGGTGGAGGTGCTGGAATGGTTATGATGATTGAACCCGTAGTTGATGCCATAAATTCAATTAAGACGGATGAAGCAAAGATCATTTTAATGACGCCATCGGGAAGACCGTTTAAGCAAAAAATAGCTCTTGATTTGCGTCAGGAGAAACATTTAATACTAATATGTGGTCATTATGAGGGAATTGATGAGCGAATATTAAATTATGTCGATATGGAACTTTCTATTGGTGATTATGTTTTAACAGGAGGAGAAATACCATCAATGGTTGTAAGTGATGCAATAGTTCGCTTGCTCGATGGAGTAATAAAAAGGGAAAGTTATGAAGAAGAATCTTTTAAAGAAAATTTATTAGATTATCCAACATATACTAAACCAGCTTCGTTTGATGGTTTCGACGTTCCAGAAGTATTATTAAGTGGACATCACGCCAATATTGAAAAGTGGAGGCGCGAACAAGCGAGGATGAAAACCGAAAAGAACAGGCCTGATTTATTAGATTAAGGAGGTATAAAATGAGTATTTATTTGTTAAAAAGAGACGATAGGGTTAAAGATATCGAATATATGGAATATGATCTTGATGGATATAAATTTAATCCGAAACAAAAGGAAAATGCTCCCTATATTAATGTGAGAACGGTAACTATCTATAACCATAAAATGATAAATTATCTTTTAACGCGCAAATTTCAAAAGAAGTTTGAAAGATTATCACAAATAATACTTCAATTTTTATACCAAGATGAAGAGGACTGTGATGAGGGAGACTTTATGATCTTACTTGATGAAGTGGCTCGCTTAAGATCGGTAGTAGAGATTCAATATAAAAAGGAATTAGAGATGGAAGAATACCGTGATTATATTGATAAACTTGCCTTCTTAGATAATCAAGTTCGTCAGAAACTAGCAATGATATCGTATCGCAATAAACTTAATTATGAAGTAGAAAAAGGAAGATCGTTATAATATTAGAATAGTAAGACTATTCTTTTTTTGTAAAAAGAACTATTTTAAACATGAAAGAGTAAAATAGCAAAAAATCTTTAATCTTTCCTTGATTTAAGGGGGCTTTTAATATATAATATCAAGTAGATTAATGAAAGAGATGATTAAATGAAAAACGTTAAAGAAATAAAAATTGAAGTTAAAGGTAAAGAGTGGCAAGATGCCCTAGATAAAGCCTTTACTAAGAAGAAAAAGGATATCAAAGTAGATGGCTTTAGAAAAGGTGCTTGCCCAAAGGATGTATATATCAAAAAAGTGGGTATTGAAGCCTTATTTATGGATGCTTGCGATATCGCGATTGAAGATGCCTATAAGAAAGCTTTTGATGATGCCGATATGGAAATTGTTTGCGAGCCAAATGTAAGTATTGAAAGTGTAACTAAGGAGGCCGCTGTCTTCGTATTCACTATGATTGGAAGACCAGAAATTACTCTAGGAGATTACAAGAAACTGGGAGTAAAGAAGGAAAAAGTTAAAGTTACAGATGAAGAAATTGAACATGAAATTGAACATATTAAAGAACATATGGCAGAGATCGTCAATAAAAAAGATGGAACTGTCGTAGAGGGAAATACAGCTGTTATTGACTTTGATGGTGTTGTCGATGGCAAACCATTAGATGGCGGAAGTGGTAAAAATTATTCATTAGAAATCGGTAGTCATTCCTTTATACCGGGATTTGAAGAAGGTGTTGTAGGAATGAAGGTCGATGAGACTAAGGAATTAAAATTGACATTCCCAGAAGATTATACTCCAGAACTTAAGGGTAAAGATGTCACTTTTACAGTTACTGTAAGAGAAATTAAAGAGAGAATCAAACCAGAGATTAATAAAGATTTCTTTGATGATTTAGGTATTGAAGGTGTCGATTCCATTGAAAAATTAAAAGAGCATGTTGAAGAGGAAATGATGCATCAAAAAGAACATCAAGCTGAAGATAAGTTTATAGATGAATTATTACATAAAGCTACTGACAATATGAAAGTTGATATTAATAATGAGATTATTGATTCAGAAGTTAAGAGAATGTTAAATCAATATAGACAAGAATTACAAATGCAAGGTGTTACTTTAGAACAATATTTAAGCTTTACAGGAACTAAGATGGAAGATGTCGAAAATATGATGAAGCCACAAGCTATTGCGCGTATTAAGACTAGATACCTACTTGAAGAAATCGTAAAGAAGGAAAAGATCAAAGTAACTGATGAAGAAATAAAAGAGGAAATAAAGAAGGCTTCTGAGCAATATGAAATGAAGGAAGATGAATTCCTAAGTGCTATTGGTGGCGAAGAAATGATCAAATATGATCTTGAAATGCGTAAAGCAATTGAAATTGTTAAGGAGGGTTAAAAAATCCTCTTTTTTAATTACTAAGACCTTTATACGTGATATAATAATTATAGGTGAGAAGTATGAAAAAGAACTTGAAACTACATAGAATATTAGTGGCATTACTAACTATTCTGGTTATATATATAGGAATACGTTATAGTGGCTTTTTAACGAAAAATGCGAATATACCAAGGAATGGTGGAACTTCTTCAATTGTATTATCTTTAGAAGATAATTTTAAAAAGAATGATTACTGGAGTGCTAATTTTAACTTATTATGGAATGCTTTAACAGATGAAATGGATTCAGAGAATATCAAGAATATCAGTTCTAAAAACAAAAAATTAATTGATAATTTGAATAAGAAGACTTTTACAAAGACTAATTTAAAAAGTGATGCTTATTATAATAAATATGGGTATGCAACGGAAGAATTAAAAAATGCCATAGCCAAAGATTTAAAGAAAAAATTCAATATGAATTCTGAAATTATAGATAATGTGGATTGGAATGGCGAAGAATACTATATGTATTCGGCATTATATAAAAATTTAAAGTTTAAATATAAATTTCAGAATTTAGATAAAGAGATGTTTAAGAATAAGGATGGAGTTGCATATTTTGGCTTAAAGAAAAATGGAAATAAAAAGATAAGAGAACAGATAAGGGTTTTATATTACAAAGATATCAATAATTTTGCTATAAAACTAATAACGACATCTGATGATGAGGTTATCTTATCGCGTGGAGCAAAAGGGAATAATTTCTTGGAGGTATATCAAAATATTCAAAAGAATACAGAATCCTATGATGGATCTTTAGTGTTTGGCAAAAATGACGAACTAAAGGTTCCTGTAATTAGCTTTCATAATTATGAGGAAATTGACGATTTAAATGGTGTAGAATTGCCTCTTACAAAGGAATATGAAAAAATTGGCAAAATAATTCGCGATACATCGTTTAAATTGGATGCTAGGGGCGATAAATTAATGGATAAAGATGCCATAGCAATGCAGGAAGAATTACTAGATAAAGATACGCGTCTTTTTTATCTGACAAGTGATTTTAGCTTGTTTATAATTGAAAAAAATAAGGATTTACCTTATTTTGCTATGAATGTGACTGATATAGGAAAATTTCAAAGTGATTTATAAATAATTTAATTGATGGAGTTTATGACTGTTTAGGGAAATAACGATGATGATGTCGATTATTTCCGAAATTATGAGGGAATAGATGCCAATGCTAAATAGACAAAGAACAGCCATAGATAGGAGTTTTATGATGCAGCCAATAAGAGTTACTTTCATAGTATAGGCCGACATATTTAATCCTTGCAGAGTACTAACTAGAGGACCTTCGAGATAAAATAGAGGGAAAAATATACTTAGCACTTTTAAATATTCACTTCCCTTATCTGTGGCATAGAGGACTTTTAAAATAAAATCTCCTTGGAAGAAAATATAAATACAAAAAAGGAGCCCGATAAGTCCAGATATTATGAGACTTTGAATGAGACGCTTTCTCACATGAGATTTATCGCGATAATTTTTGGATATCTCGGGAATTAAAGTGGTATTGAGCGCTAGAGTAAAGAAAGATGGCATAGTGAGTATGGGAATGACATAGGCATTATAAATTCCATATTCACTCAATATGAAATTGTTGGAATAACCGACAAAAAGAAGTAAATTAGTGAGAATAATTGGTTCAAAGAAATAACAGATATTGCCGATTAGTCTACCAGATACATTGGGGATGGAGATTCCGAAGATGCTTGTGGCAACTTCATAGCTGGGCTTTATATCATGTAAGGTAAATTTTAAATTCTTAGGAGCAAAGAAGAGATAAATAAATATTTGAACTAATTCACTGGCGGCAGATATTATGATGTATCCCGAAACAGCGACAACGATATTAAAGCGCATTAAAAAGGGAATTAAAGTGAGCAATAAAATAAGACGGGTAATTTGTTCAAAGATATTGCTTATGGCATTGGGAAACATATTTTGTTTGCCGAAATAATACCCCTTTAAGATTCCCGATATAGTCGTAAAGGGAAGAATGAAACAAATAGAAATTATTGGATAATAGGCGTCGGGATTTTTAAGAAGATTGTTAGCAAGATAGGGAGCAAAGATAAAGACACTGACAATTATGACAATATTAAAAAGTAAGGCAATGGGAGTAATGGAGGAAAATACTTTGATGCCCCGATAATTATTGCGAGCCATGATAGCACTGACGGCATAGGGAAGACCTAGCTGAGTAATGGCAATTAAAAGAGAATATGTAGGCATGATTAAAGAATAAAGATTAATGCCTTCACCAATGATACGAGTAAATATAATTTTTATGACGAAACCCAGTACTTTGGTAATTAAAGAACCAAGCATTAGGATAACTGTAGATTTTATAAATGCGTTTTTCATGAATTCTCCTTTAATAATAAATTTAAGTGTTATATAATAATATATGAAGTAGAATGTGAAATATTAGGGTGAAAAGATGGAAAATAAAATAAATAGTCAAACAGAACTTTATAAGAGAATTAAGCCAGCACTTCGAACAAAAAAACACGAACTTATGGCAGCGGGAATAAAAATTGTCACGGAAAAAGATATATGGAACTATAATAAAGAGAATAAATGGCGCAATGGCAAGGGATTGACTATTGCCTCTATGGTTGATGATGTCTTAAATACGGATAATGGCATTTATGAAGAATATGTTTTAAAAAAATTAAATATTAAGGATGATGAATAATGGATGAATTATATAGACAACTTTTAGAGATTGTAACAGATAATGGCTTTAGTGATGCCGATATAAAATTGGTTAATAAGGCCTATGATTTTGCGTGTAAACAACATAAGGATATGAAGAGAAAGAATGGCGAAGAATATATTGTTCACCCATTGAATGTAGCAATTATTGTGGCTAATTTAAATACCGATGTCTTAACTGTAGTTTCAGCTTTAATACACGAAGTTGTAGATCATGGTTCGTCTTCATTTGAAGAAATTGAAGAACTATTTGGAACAGAAGTTAAGGATATTGTTGAATCTTTGACGAAAGTTAATCGCTTGCATCTCATTGAATATTCCGAGTCAGCTAGCCTATATTTGCGAAAGGTCTTAGTTGCTCTTTCGAAAGATGCGCGAGTTATTATCTTGAAATTAGCTGGTCGTTTACACAATTTGCGTACCAATGAGGGATTACCTCCCGAAAAACAAAAACAAAAAGCTATGGAAACATGGAATGTCTTAATTCCTATTGCACATAGATTGGGAATAAACTCGGTAAAAAGCGAGCTTGAGGATTTATCATTTAAATATATCAAACCTGATACTTATGAGGAAATTGAAAATGAACTTCCTGCCCCTCGAGAGGAACTTAATAAAGTTCTAAATGAGATGATGGACGATATTACAGAGTTATTAGTAGATAATGATATAAAATTTGAAATAAAGGGAAGAGTAAAAAGCGTTTCTTCTTTACATAACAAACTTTCTAACGGTAAAAAATGGAAGGATATTTACGATATTTTAGGAATAAGAATTATCTGTGAGGAGGAAAGTGAGTGCTATTTAATAATTGGATTGATTCATTCGCTTTATCGACCTATTCCTAAGCGCTTTAAGGATTATATTGCCATGCCTAAGGGAAATTCTTATCAATCATTGCATACGGGAGTATTCGGAATTAATGGCTATCCTATTGAAGTACAGGTAAGAACTAAAGAGATGAATGAAATTGCCGAACATGGTGTAGCTTCGCATTGGTCTTATAAAGAAAAGAACTCTAAACATATTCAAAATGTCATGGAGCAAAAGCTTCAGATGTTTAGAAATATAATCGATGCAAATTCCGATGAGATTACAGATAATGATGATTTTATCAATAATGTCTCAGGTGAATTATTGAGTAATTCTATATATGTCTATACGCCAAAGGGCGATGTCGTTGAATTGCCGGATGGTTCAAGTCCTATTGATTTTGCCTATCGCATTCACTCTAAAGTGGGAGATACGACGGTTGGCGCAATCGTAAATGATCAGATGGTACCATTAGATTATAAATTGCAAGATAATGATATTATAAAAATCATGACTAATAAGGATTCTCAGCCAAATAAGGATTGGATTAAATTTGTCAAGACAACAACGGCGAAAAACCGCATTCGCTCGTTCTTTTCTAAACAAGATCGCGAAGAATATATTACGCGAGGAAGAGAATTATTCGAAAGAGAATTAAGAAGACAGAAGATTTCTTTTGCCGATGCCATGACGGAGGAAAGGCAAGAGAAGTTGTTTAAGGATTTAAAGGTTGGTTCTTTAGAAGAAGTATTCTTGCTTATTGGATCTTTAAGGTATACACCACTTTATATTGTGGAGTTATTGTATGAGGATAAGAGAAATGTTCAAGATTTACTTTTAGATAAGGTAATGAATAATAATTCCCAAATTAAAGAAAACTATAAAAATGATGTTATAGTTTCGGGATGTGATGATATATTGGTCAATCTTGCTAGTTGTTGTAAACCAGTCTATGGCGATGATATTATTGGATATATTACAAAGGGACAGGGAATAACTGTTCACAAGAAAGATTGCATTAATGTTAAAGATATGACGACGCGTTTGATTGATGTTGAGTGGAACGAACATAAGAGTGATGATGTTAAGCAATATGTCTCTAAGATTACTATTCTAACAAATGGAATAAATAACAGTTTAGTCGATATTGTGGCAAAAGCTACAGTTCGTGGTATTAATGTGACGAGCATGAATGAGATAAAACGCAATGGCAGTATTATGTATGATCTTTTATTAAAGGTTAAGAATAAAGATGATCTAGAGCAATTTATTGTCGATTTGCGAGCTTTAAATTTTATTGATGAGGTGAAGAGGTATTAATGAAAGTAGTAGTACAACGAAGTAAACACTCAAGTGTATCGGTTGATAATAAGCTAATTAATGAAATAGACAAGGGATTAGTTATCTTAGTGGGCATTCATAATGATGATACAGAGGCAGATATTGATTATTTAGTTAAAAAGGTCGTGAATTTAAGAATATTTGATGATGATAGTGGTGTTATGAATAAATCTATTTTAGATGTTGGTGGGAGTATTTTATCAATTTCCCAATTTACCTTGCAAGCCGAGACGAAAAATGGCAATAGGCCGAGTTATATCAATGCCATGAAGGGTGATGATGCTTTAAAACTATATAATCTATTTAATAGCAAATTAAAAGAATATGTCGAAACATATCCTGGAGTTTTTGGAGCTGACATGAAAGTAAATATTTTAAATGATGGTCCAGTTACCATAATAATTGATTCGAAAGATAAGTAAGATTACTTATCTTTTTTTGGTTATTCCAATAATAGAGCCCATCATGGCCGATACTATAATAATCAAATAATAGACGATGGTATATATACTAAAGTTGCTTCGCAATAATAAACTGAGTAAAAACATCATGACCGACATAATTGCTCCAAGTATTAATCCCTTAAGGTAAGCTTTGTTTGGCGTATTCAATCCAAGAATAATACCGGTTACTAGAGTCATAAGGATAATGCTGCCTAGGTAAAAAAACTTTTTTATTTCAATATCAAAGAGATTGATGAGCGAAAAAATAAGGGGCATTAAAATTAAGAACAGCACTGGTACTAAAATTACACTTAAGTATTTCTTCATATTATCACCTAATAAAGTATATTAAAAAATTAAAAAAGAATACCATTATTTTATTCTGGTAAACTCTTTTTTTAAAATGGCAAAATTATCATTTAAAGATGATATATTGTGACGTTTTAAAGATTCTTCTAAATCGTTGTTATTGTGCAATTTAATATCAATAATACTTTTGATAGTTGTATTCATTGGGCGCGTGGTTAGCTCAAGGGCACTTGCATAATCAATAATATCAATAATTATATCAAAGGCAGGAAAGATCATATATGATTCATAATCTTGACGAAAATCGATGAAGCGATCTTGGGGAAGAATAAGTTCGGCGTTTTTAATTGCTTTAGAGATATCAATTTGGTCATTAGATGATGAAAATATTATATCGCCAATGATTAATGCTAAGGATAAAAAGAGAATAGAATCTAAAATAGAGGCACGGGATATCCTAGCATCTTGATGGTATCCTATTTCATCTAGATATTCAGATGCAACAAGGGAGCCGAAATATCCCTCTAGTTCTGTAAATAATAATTGATCCTCATAACTAATACCATTTTCATATAAAAGGCCGTTGAAAATGGCGTGCATAGTTTCGTGAGTGAGAGTGACGAAGTCTTGAGCATTATATTCTCTTAAGATATTTATATAATTTTTATGGAATAGGCAATCATAAATGGTCATGCCTGATATGGATAACTCGCCACGGGAGTTTTTTATGCCCTTTTGGATATTAAAGGTATGTTTTTGAGGGTAAGATAAATCTCTATATATTCTTGCAATATCGGGGTTATTGATATTTTCGATGACATCATCAAGCATTCGCATTAGTTCTTTTACTGTAAAAAAGCGCTTGGGCATTTTAAAATCTTGTTTAAAATAATTGACATCTTCAAACTCACAATATATATTTTGACACTTTAAAATAACGTCTTCAGATACCAATTGTAGGCAATCATAGAAATATTCCTTTTTTAATTGGAAATCACATTCTATTTCATTTAGGCTATATTTTTCAATATGACTTTTGGGATGTGATAGATCATATTGCTTTAAAAGAGATGCTATGGTAAAACGATAGTTGGGATTGCGATAAATATAGCTTAAAAGATATTTGAAATAAAGTTCGCTTTTGTTCCAACGATATTGCATAAAATCACCCCCTTTTATTTATTATTTAAATATTTGTCACTTCATTAGCTGTGTGTGAGTAGGAACGAAAGAGACCACCAGCACCTAGTTTTATGCCACCAAAATAGCGAACAACAATTACTAATATATTATCTAAATGTTTCTTTTCAATAACGTTATAGATGGGACTTCCTGCGGTGTTACTTGGCTCTTTGTCATCACTTTTTTTCGCGATGGGACCAATATGATAGGCATAAGGAATATGCCTAGCTTTCTTATGTTCCTTTTTTATGTTATCTAATATACTCTTAACTTCTTCTACAGAACTAACTTCATAGTAAAGTCCAATAAATTTAGATTTTTTAATTTCATACGTGTATTCATTTATTAAACGCATAATATCACCAATAACTATTATAGCATTAATCATTTTAAATGGAGACGGAAAGTTTTAGAATAATAAATTAGATAACTTGGATGCTTGATATAATATCATAATATATGGTATTATTCAATTTAAAAATGGCAAATATTATAGTATAATGATTGTAGGTGAAACATATGTTTAAGGAAAAATTAGAACTCGTTCCGCATTTGCCTGGCAGTTATCAGATGAAAGATAAGGACGGGGTTATTATTTACGTTGGAAAAGCTAAAGATTTACATAATCGAGTTAGTTCCTATTTTACGGGAAGAGTGACGGGAAAAACGAAAAAATTGGTAGCGGAAATTGCCGATTTTGAATATATTGTAACTAGTTCAGAACTTGAATCTTTTATCTTGGAGATAAATTTGATAAAAAAATACGATCCTAAGTATAATATCTTATTGAGAGATGATAAGAGTTATCCCTATATCCAATATAAAAGAGATCCTTATCCAACTTTGAAGGTGGTAAGATATTTAAACGTTAAAAGGAAAAATGGCAAGCATTTATTTGGACCATTTGTCAATGCGTATGCGGCACGAAGAATTGTCAATTTAATTAATCGTTTATATCCCTTAAAAAAATGTGAGGGGTGTCCTAAGGAAGTGTGTCTTTATTATCATATTCACGAATGTTTAGGCTACTGCGTAAAAAAGATTAATGAAGAAGATATAGATAGATTGGAAAAAGATATACTGGGATTTTTAAATGGCAATGATGATATTATTATTGATAAATTAAAAGAACTCATTAATATGCATGCAGAAAATTTAAACTATGAGGTGGCCAAAGAATTAAAAGAGGAATTAGATTATATAAAAGTAGTAATGGAAAAGCAAAAAGTTGAACTTCATGATTTTGTCAATCGCGATATTATAAATTATTACTTTAACAATGGCTTTATATCGATTGAGATATTTTTCCTAAGAAATGGCAAACTGGTAGGACAGAAGAATAAGATAATGCCTGTTAATGATGATTATATCGATGATATTGAATCCTTTATTGCACTTTTTTATAGTAAAAATGAAATTCCTCGAGAGGTAATAACGGTAGATGAGCTTAATTTAGATATGCTAAGTGAAGCTGTTGGTACGCGTTTTATAAGTGTTACTAGGGGCGATAAAAAAAGGCTCTTAGATTTGGCTAAAACTAATGCTAAGATTAGCTTGGATAATAATTTTGAGACAATTCAGAATAATATAAGAAGAACAAGTGGAGCGCATGAAGAATTAGAGGAACTTCTACATATGAAGATTCATCGCATAGATTCCTTTGATAATTCCAATCTGTTTGGCAATTTTGCCGTTTCGGGAATGGTCGTCTATAAAGATGGATTGCCCTCTAAGAATGATTATCGCAAATACAAAGTAAGTGTCGATAAGAATGATGATTATCATACGATGAAAGAAGTGACATATCGCAGGTATTATCGAGCATTACTAGAACATTCAGAGTTGCCAGATTTAATATTGGCAGATGGGGGAATAACCCAAATACATGCCATTAAGGAGACTTTGATGGATTTGGGGTTAGATGAGAAAATTAAAGTATGTGGTATGGTAAAAAATGATAAGCATAGAACGAATGAACTTTTGGATGGCGATACTTTAATGACGATACCGATTGATAGAATGAGCAATGTATTTCACTATCTTACACGCATTCAAGATGAGGTTCATAGATATACCATTAATTATCATAGAACGCTGAGAAGTAAGGGTTCAATTGCCAGTGTTTTGGATAATGTCGAAGGTATAGGAAATGTTAGGAAAAAGGAATTGATCAAAAAATATGGTTCTGTTAAGAAAATGAGTGAAGCTAGTGTGGAGGAATTGGCGGAGATTATTCCTCTAAATGTTGCTGAAAATTTGAGCAAATACTTAACAGATTTTAATAATAAAAATGTTGAATAGCCAAGTGATTTATTATAAAATAGGATTAAGATAAGGTAGTTGATAGAATGGCAAAAGATTTATATAAAGGCAGACAGATGTATCAAGGTCCATGGTTATTTTATATATTGATTCCCATTGGCGCTGTGGCTTTAATGTTTTTAGTTGATTGGGGTTACAAGATTTATAATGAATATATTTTGAATCGCGATACTAAAGCAATTCTATATAAGATGCTTGAAGCAGAAGATTTGACAACGCAAGAAGAATATAAGGAATTGGCCAAAAAGGAACTAGAAGAGTTGGGATATGAAGAAAATAAAGATGTTACAGTTATTCTAAGGGATGATTACATCATTTTAATCAATTATAAGAACTATTATTCTGTTATAGGTGAATTAATCACCAAAACCAAAAAAGTTGCTGTAGCGCGCTTTAAAGGCTATACAAATGAATATAAAGAAGCTGTGGTGGAAGAATATACTATTGAAGAGGAAGATGAACTCTATGAGGAGGAAGAATCTACCAGTACAGAACCAGTGGTAATTCCGGCAAAAAGATAGAAAAAAAGGATGATTAGATCATCCTTTTATATTTGTCAATTAAGTTTTTGATAAATTGATAATTTTCATTGCTAAATTCATTTTTATAGGTAGCTATATCAAAGGATTCGGGATTCTTTAATACTTCTTGATGATGGGACTTAATGAAAGAATAGACAAAGTTAATTTCTTTATCACTTACGACGAGATTATTCTTCTTGGCAAATTTGACGATATCCTCTTTTTGCATCTTATCAATATAACTCGTTATTAAATTATTCATAATACCTCCTTATAATATAACTTTATTTGTTAATAATAATAATATGAAAAATATTAAATATCTAAAAACATTTTTAATTATTATAAATCTAATTATCTTAGTTAGGGTCTATGACATAAGTGTTCTTAAGGAAGATTATTATAAGAATATCTATGAGAACACAAATGATATAGTTATTGCATCTAACTATCCTCCAAGGGGGAGATTGCTCGATGTAAAGGGAAAAGTTCTCGTAGATAATAAAGGAGTGAAGACTCTTATTTACCATAAACTTCCCGATATAACAACTGATGAGGAATGGGAAATTGCGGAAACTCTAGCGAATATTATTAAAATTAAAAATTTTAATGTAAGTGATAAACAAATGCGAAGTTATTACTATATAAAAAATAAGCAGGAAGTTGATTCTTTATTAGATAAGGATATTTTAAAAAAATATCAGAATAGAGAGATTACGGCAGATATGTTAATGGATTATAAGTATTCTCTCATAACGGATGAAGAATTAAAGTCAATTAATAAATTGGCATGTTATATTTATCATGTAATGAATACGGGATATGTCTATCAAGATAAGGTCATAAAAAGCAATATTACAGATGAAGAGTTAACTATTTTGAATGATGCGAATATCAAGGGAATGCGCGTAGATATCAAATGGGAAAGAGTTTACAATTATGAGACCGTTTTAAATAGTTTATTTGGGGCAGTTGGCAGTATTCCTAAAGAAGATGTTGCTGTGTATTTAGAAAATGGTTACGCAAGGGATGATTTAGTAGGGGTATCCTTTATCGAGAAATATTATGAAACTTATTTAAAAGGAACTAAGGGATATTATAAGGTAAATAAGGATAATACTTTAACAAAAATAAGTGAAGATATTAAGGGCAATGACTTGGTTTTAAATATTGATATAGAAAAACAACTGGCTATAGAAAAAGCTTTGGAAAGCGAAATAAAAAAAGCTAAGGAATTCAGTTCGAGTAAATATTATCAGGGGTCTTATATTGTCGTAAGCGATCCGCATACGGGAGGAATTATTTCCTTGGTAGCAATGAAACTTAATAATAAGGAGATTACGAGTGATGTAATAGGACTTTTGACGAATTCTTATACTGTGGGATCAGTCGTCAAAGGAGCTAGTCAGAGTGTTGCCTATATCAATGGCGTATTAGATGAAAAGACAAAGATGGTCGATGGATGTGTGAAATTATATAGTCAGATAGAAAAGTGCTCTTGGAAGAGACTGGGAAATTTAAATGATATTGATGCTTTAACGTATTCAAGCAATTACTTTCAATTTGTTAATGCCATTAGGGTTAGTGGTAATAAATACAAATATAATATGAAATTTAACCCAACAGTTAGTGATTTTAATAAGTATCGAAGTGTCTTTAAGAGTTATGGATTGGGTGTTAAAACAGGTATCGATTTAGAAGAAGAAAGTCTGGGGATAACTGGCTCTTTGGTAACGGGAGATTTGCTTTTAAATTTAAGCATTGGACAATATGATACATATACTCCTTTAATGCTCAATAATTATATAGCGACACTTGCCAATGGGGGAAGCCGATATAAACTTAGAATAGTTAGTGATATTATCGATGCCAATGGAGAAAAAAAGAATGTTAATCCAGAAAAAATTATGAATAAAGTGCCAATTGAAGAAAAATATATGGAAAGAATTCAGACGGGTTTACATAATGTTGTATTAAGGGGAACAGCATCTGGCTATTTTGGCAATGTCGTTAAAGGAGCTGGTAAAACCGGAACAAGTGAGACTTATTATAATGGCGTTAAAACCTATACGAAGTCTTTTGTTGGCTACGCACCATATGATAATCCCGAATATGCTATAACGATAATTTCCCCAAATATTTCCTACGAAAATAGTGTCAATAATTATAAATATCCCATAAATAGTAGGTTATCGCGACAAATTGCAAAAATTTTGTTTGAAAAATAGCTATTAGTATGCTAAAATACTTGTAGTTTGACGAGTGAGGAGGCAATATAATGGCAAATAAAAAAACTGATGCTAGAACACCTATTGGAATGAAATGCTCTAAGTGTGGCTACATGAGAAGACATACTGAAAAAAATACAAAAAATACAACTGATAAGTTAGAACAAAGAAAATATTGTCCAAGATGTAAATGTGTTCAAGTATTTAAAGAAGCCAAAATTGGTAAATAGTTAATTATACTTGAAGAAAGAAGACATCGTGGAATATATAGTACACGGAACTTTAAATTGTAGAAAAGTTACTGAGTAACAGAAAGGTTGTGAAGTTATGAATATCAATATTAATGATATCAAAAATGGAATGACAATTATTATTGATGGCAAATTATGTTTAATTGAAGAATTCCAACATGTTAAACCTGGTAAAGGTTCAGCTTTTATGAAAATGAAACTTCGTAATTTAAGAACTGGATCATTAGTAGAAGAGACATATAACACAAATATTAAGATTGAAAGAGCAAGAGTAGATAGATTGCCAATGCAATATTTGTATAGCATGGGAGATACATATGTGTTTATGAATAATGAAACATATGAGCAATTAGAAATACCAGCTGAGAAGCTTACCGATCAAATTAAGTATTTAAAAGAAGGGTTAGAAATCACTATTTCGATGTATGAAGGTGAAATTATTGGAATTTCTCTACCAGAAAAGATTGAATATGAGATAGTCGAAACTTCAGAGGCTGTAAAGGGTAATACTACTAATAATGCCCAAAAAGATGCGACTTTAGAGACAGGATATGTAGTTAAGGTTCCTCTATTTATAGCACAAGGAGAAAAAATTATTATTTCGACTAGTGACGGAAAATATGCAGGAAGAGCTTAGGCTCTTTTTTTATTGAATAATAAGAATTAATCAAGAATTTTTTTATTTTAAGTGTAAACTATTGACAAGTGTAAAGTAAGTTGATATGATTATTACGTAAAATAGAGAAGGGAAGTTCGTAAAATGGAACAATTAAATAAATTATTACAAGAATTAGGAATTTCTAAAGTTAGATTAGCTAAATATTTAGGAGTATCGAGACAAATGGTTTATAATTACCTTGAACTTGAAAATATAAATAAATGGCCTAAAGAAAAGAAAATATTATTATTAAAATTATTAGATATTGAAGATGGCGATGAAGGTACGGTTAATAACATTAAGGTTACTACTGATTATCTATTAGCTGTCGAAAATAGACTAGCTGAGGGAGTTAAAGAGGCAACAGAAAATGATTATTTAGATCTTAAGGGACTAAAAAAGGAAGAACATGCTTTAATAAGTGATATCACTTTCTTAATTAAAGAAAAACTTGTCGAGTCAGAAAATCATGAGGAAAATTTTTATACTCTTCAATATGTATATCATCTATTACAAAGCATTGATAATGTGCCAGAGTTAAAATACTTACTTGGATATATTTCTAAGGTTTATGGATTTACACAACCAAATGTCTTCAAATTTAATGAGGATAAGCAATATATCTTTGAAGGAATAATTCATTCAGCATTTGTTCTATATAATAATGGTGGGGCAAGTAAAGCCAAAGTTACAGAATCAAGAAACAGATTCTTACAAGAAATAGAATCGAGAAATGAAGAGAAGTTAAGTAGAACACAACAACTAAATACTGTTAAGGTACAAGCTTTAAGAGAGTTAGGATATGATGTTATAAATACAGAAAATGCTGCAGAAGTATTTGAAAAGATTGCAGAGATTCAATCAAGAGGAGCTTAATGCTCCTTTTTTTATTTGGTAAATTAAATAGGCAAGGGAGGGGGGAGTTAGAAGAATTATTTATAGTGTTTTTTTGTTAAATTTATATGTTATTGATAAACGATAATATGAGTTTGATAACCAATAATTAAAATCTTTGAACTAAAAGAATAAAAATAGCTGATTTATTCTATTAGCAACTCTTTTATAGAGAGTGTTTTTGTTGTCCAACTCCCCTTTTTTAAATTTTAATAAAAGAGTAGGCAAATTAGTGAGTATTATAATAAAGAATAAAAATATTAGTCAGTAATTATATAAAAAAATATAAAGCCCCCTATTTTAATTTTAATTAAATAGAGGGGTAGTTTAATTCAAACAAAAGCTAAAATGTATTTAAAAAATACACAATATTAATAATTAATATTATTAGCTATATGAGTATATAAAAAGTGGATGTATAATTATGCGTCTTTTATTACAAATATGGAAGTTAACATAATATATATTATATGAAGTTCGATTAAATCTAAAAAAGATGGGTAATTCTCTTACTATAATATGGTGGATTTTATGGATTTTAGTTATATATTCTATTTATAATGCAATTATTTAGATTGTTTTTGATTCTTTCCCCTTTTGATTAAATAAATAATTTGATAGGGGTTTTGAAAGAAAAATATTTATATAAATTAAAGATATCTAATATATCTGTGTTTGCTATTATATTATCGATTATTTTTATAATCACTTATAATTTGCTTTCCTTATTAAGAGTATATCATGATATTGTTTTTCTATAATTATTAAAATAGAAAATTATCTGATATTGGACATAAATGGACAACTTTCTTTTTCTACTCTACTAAAAAGAGTAGGGTTTTATCTAAAAGAAAATAATACTTATTAAATTGAAGATAATGGCAATGATTACTCCGGTAATGAAGCACTTCCCCTTCTCTAACCTTTTGGCTTCTTTATAAATGCTATTTATACTTAGAGTTATCATTATTCCTGCGACAAATATTAAAATTATGCCAATGGTAATATCGTTAATATAGTGATGTAAAAAGACAAAGGCAATTAAGGCGCCTAGTGGTTCAGCAAGAGAGGCTAAAAAAGATGCCCCTATCCCCTTTTTTATCGATCCTGTAGATTTGGCAATGGGAATACATATGCATATTCCTTCAGGTATATTATGAAGCATAATAGCAATGCTTAGCTTTATTCCTAGGGCTTGATTATTTATACTAGTCATAAATGTTGCTATTCCTTCGGGAAAATTGTGAAGCATTAAACCGATTAGAGATAGAATACCTACTTTGTATAAGCTACTTTCCTTCTCTACTTTTTTATCTAATATAGTTATTATTAAATATCCTAGATAAAAGGATATAATACCTATAACGAAGGTTTTGAGGGTACTAAATGATGATAAAATAGTAGAAATACTTGTTGGGAGTAGATCTAAAATAGAAATAAGTATCATTATAGTGCCTGAAAACCCTAAAATAAGGCTCATAGAACCGTTTTTATCTATTTTAGGTATAAATACTAGTAAAGAACCAATTAATGTTCCTAAACCAGCTATAGTGCATATTATTAGAGGTGTCAATATATTCATATTAAATATTATTAGCAGTATCCTGTTTTTATGCATAAAAAAACTATAATATTTAATTATTATAGTCTTTATTATCTTAGCGTACTAGTTCATAAAGAGGCGCTTTGTTTGTTTGAGCAGATCTCTTTACTTCATCAGTGGCATCTTCTTCAGCAATTCCCAATTTTGATGGGTCAATATTGAAGGCCTCTAGGGAATTTCTGTTCGTATAAATATTAGTTGATGTTTCTCCCGATGGTGCTGTGTTTTCCGAAGAACTCAAAGGAGAAACTTCTTGCTCTAAGTTATCCTCTTCTTGAGAAGGTAATTTTAGATCTTCTTCTATTTCCATTAACATGGCATTTGCGCGATTCAATGCATCATATTCTGGGGCATTAATAATAGTACCAGATGTATCTTGTTCAACCTCATATTTTATTTGATTTGTAATAGCATTAACTTCATCAGCTGCTTTAGAACTTGCAAGCAATCCTCTTCCGGCTGTAAATAGTAAGATTGTCCCACATGCAACAGTTCCAGCACATATTGAAAGTTTGACTTTTAAATCATGGTATTTATCAGCTGCGTATCTCTCATAACGATCTTCCAAATTTTCGTATCTAGTTGCGATAAATTTATATATATCCTCGTATTTCGCATCTATTTGGGCAGTATGCCTTTTTGTTTCGACTGTGACTTTATTAATTATCTTTTGATCAACAATCCAATCCATTATACATAAATATAACTCTTTTTTAATTGTATATAATTTTGATTCTGAGACATTCCCTATATATCCACGAGATGCTAAGACTTTTAGCGTATCTTCATCAGCTATATCGAATTCAATAGCATCGGATGATGTTGAGTTTTCGTAAACTGCCATATTCTCTTTATTGTTCTTTTTCTTTTCTTTTTTGCCCTTTATTAATCCACTTAGTGTATCTTTTAATGAGCGTTTTTTCTTATCTTCCGGTTGATTTTCCTTGTCTTTTTCTTCACTATCTTCAATTTTATCTTCTGGACTTAAATCGACAATTTCTAAACCATCAATATTGATTACTTCTCCATCCAATTCTGGCTCTTCAGTTACTTCGTCTTGATGAGTATCTTCACCATCTTCAAGAGTGGCTTCTTCTTCATCATCGTCAAAGAAATCGATTTCTTCATCTCCGTCTGCTTCTATTTCGCCTAATTCATCGAGAGTAGATGCAGCATCTCCTACTCTATCTTGATGATTTGCTCCAATGAAAAGACATTCTTCTTCTAAATTTTCATCACGTTCTTGGCGATGTTTTTCTTTATCGGCATCTTCTGCGATGAAAACTACTGCATTCTGTTTCACTAAGTCATTTTTCTGACTTTCGGCTTCTTTAGCTAATCTCTCAAGTTCTCTAAGTTCTGCTTCTTTGGCTTCTCTTGCACGTTCTTCTTCTAATCTTTTTTCTTCTGCAAGAATTTGTTCCAATCTCTCTTTTTCGAGTCTTTCTTGTTCTAATCGAGCTTCTTCTTTTTTCTTTTCCTCTTCGATTCTTAGAGCTTCTCTTGCTTCCTCTTCTTTTCTTTTTTGTTCTTCGGCACGAGCAATTTCTGCCTGTCTTTTTTCTTTTATAGCTTGAAGGTAGTTTTTTTCGAATTCATGCATAGCTTCTTTAAATACTTCTTCGTCCACTTTGTTAATGACAAACGTATGGTTTCTAAAAGGTATGATAACTGTTTCAAATTTTTCTAAAGCATCAATACGTCCACATAAATCTTCAAAGTATTCAGCTCTTTTTATGGCTGAGTCAAGAGAATTGACATAATCCCAATCAATAGTATATTTCGGCTTTTTGCTAGCTAATATGGCTCTTTGAGCTTTACGATACTCGTTAAAACATTGTAAGAAAATCATTTCATCGCATTTGTTGATGATGGCAAAAGATTTACCTAAAGGAACTTTAGTAGTATCTGTTTTAGGAGCAGCAGCAATCTCTTTAGCCAAGTTATTGAAGTATTCAGCTTTTTCTTCCAATGTTTCAAAAGAATTTACTAGATTCCAATCGATATGGAAGGAAGATAATTCTACATCATCTACTTTTATGGTTTGATTAGCAAGTATTTGAACAGCTTGTAATCTCGTATAATCCTTTTTTTGTGTTTCTAATTCAACTAAAGCCTCTATATATCTATTTAAGCAATCAATGTAGACCTCTAAATCACATTCATTTACAAGGCAATAGCGTTTTCCTAATGTAACACTTTTAGCGGGATCTCTAACGATATCTGGATTAGATATTTTTGCACATAGTTCGTTATAATATTGTAATTTTTCCTCTAAAGACATCTTTAAAATGGCTTCTTCATCAATTTTAAACTGCGATACTATGCCATTTTCTTTAATCGTTACGGTTTCTTTAAAATAAGCCAATAATTGGTTATTTAAATTAATTTCAGAGGCAATATTGTTAAATTTTCCTCTAGAATTGGAAACGACATGGGCCGTTAATTTTTCGCCGTTTATCTCATAATTAACTAAGACTTTCTTACCCTTAATTTTTGTTAATTTTTTTAGTTCTTCTGGTAGGCTAGTGTTTTTTTCAACTAATTCACGACCAATTTCACTTAATTCATGATTAAGTGTTTTAATTTCAGCATTAATAGTTCTTATTTTTTCGCGTTTTTCGGAACCAGTGCTTGAAATATTATCACGTTCTATAAATAATTGATCTCTTTTCGTAACAAGTTCATCAATCTTTTGTTTTTCTCTTTCAAACATATTCTTAAATTTCTCATTATTTGCCATAATAAACATACCCCTTTTCTGCTTATTTTTCTAATAATTTCCTAAATTCTTGGCGTGGTCTACCACACTTAATTTCGAATAATACCATATTTATTATGAATTGTCAAATCTTTGACACTAAAAAAAATAGCCCATTGTTCTTAGGACTATTCTAAATTGGCTTCTCTATAAGTTAAAATTTTGGGAGAATTGATATTTAATTCTATGACTTCATAATCAGTATCGTTTTCAAAAATTAACGTTTGAATGTCTGCTAAGTAGGTAATTTCCTCTTCGGGAGTTAAAAAGTAGGAATTGGCATTACTGGCAATATCGTTTTGAAAACTTCTAACATTTTTTACCCATTGAGCAACAAATTCATCGCCGTCATAGATATTTCCCAAATCCGTTAAACTATTAATATCGAAAACCCATTCATATCTTCTGAGGTTTACAACAAAGGCAATTATACCAGCTTCAGGGGATGGATATGGGAAAAAACCGTTTTCTCCTCTTAGACCACCCATATTGTTAAGATAAATGGAATTTTCACTGCCATATCTTCCTCTTTCGGCATAAGAAACACTTAAAACATATGATTTGTATTCTTCGGGGATGCCGATTAAATCACTCATTCGACCAACATATTCGCTGTAAGTAAGACCATTTCTTAGAGTGATATCTTCTTTTTTTACTGATTTATCTTCAATGTGGTCATGCATCCAGTTAGGCTCGATAATAAATCTATCATTTGTCGTTACAAAATCATTTTTTGAAGTATAGCCATAATCAGTCAAATTAATGCCAAGATATTTTTGTGGATCACGATAGAAATAATAGACATACATGATGGCAATAGTTTCAGGATTTGTTAAGTCGTATCTATTGCTATCTAGTACTAAATCGATGTTGCTGTAATCTTTTGTTGCTTTTTTAAATAGATCAATTAAATATTCGGGATTATAATTAAAATAGAAGGCATATTCATTAATATAATGTTCAAATTCTCTTTGTTTCTCAGGTTTTAATAGATGATTATTAAAATCTTCTTGTGTATAAACCATTGCTTCCTTTTGATAATTGGCATTGGTAGTAAAATTCATTAGAGGTTGATCAGATATAAAGTTTTCAGGTTTTTCTGATAGTTCGATGATATTATCAAGGTCTTCATAGGCATATTGTGATGTCTCTTCGATAACTTCTTTATTTTCATCATGAACGGTTAGTGATGGATCATTTAAAATTACGAAAAGGCTCATTGCCAAACCTAAACTTAATTTTCCAGTATTAAGCAGTTTTGTTAGAATATTATAGCTAAAATCATTTGCTAGTCTTTCATACTTTTCTTCGAAGTGATCATATTTGTTGGCAACTAAAGTATAAATTTTAGCATATTTTTGGTCGAGAATGACGGCCTCGGCACGATTTAAAATAGCGGTCTTATTTATAGGTTTAGTCTTCATATATTCCATAATGTATTGATATAAGGCCTTTTTTAGGAGATATATTAATGATTTAGGAGTCTTGCCTAAATACTTTTTGCGGTATATGACCTTAAGACTTTGATTTTTTACAGCCATATTGGTTGGTATATAAATATAGTTTTCTTTCGCCTTCTTCATATTTAAACCTCCTCTCTTTTATTACATATAAGTTATATTTTTATTAAGTATCGGATTTAAACCACACACAATTAAACATTTAATCAAAAAAATTGTGATGTGTCAACCTTTTTGGACAAGAAAAAGAGAATAGTTGTCACTATTCTCCTGGAAAGCGAATTATTTGCGATATTTATTTAGAATATCGGTAATATTGTCATCATATGATGTCTTCTGCTTCATCTTTAATTTATAGAGGATGAATATCAAAATTACAAAGACAATCATCGCTCCGAAAATGTAATTTAAATTGATGCCTTTGCTGTTGTTTTTATCGGCGGATGAGGAACTAGTGTTTTTATCGGTTGAACTACTATTATGACTATTGGCATTTTCGCTTCCTGGATTTTGGGAAGTAAGATTTTCAGTTACGGATGGATTTTGGTAATATGTGGTAGTTGATCCACCGTTGCTTGTAACTACTGTATAACTAGGTTTTGTTACATCGTCGATTGTAGTCGTCGTTCTATCTGGTGTTTTATTAGTTGGATATGTAGTATTATTGTTATTATTTGATGTTGGGGTTCTTAAATTAAGAGGAGCTTGCGCCTTAGTTGCCTTAGTCTTTACCTCTTGCCTTTTAGTGGTAGTAGTTTTTATCGTTTTTGCCTCATTAAGATAAGAATTAATTTTATTATAATCAAATGAGTAAGTCGTTGGCTTACCACTCTTATTATAGGCGGTGGAAGATATATTCAACTTTTTGTCATATAAATTGCGCATTCCTGTTAAAAATTGTTTGCCCGTTAAATCAACACGATAAAATTTACCATCTAATTTAACAATATTAAAGCTATGACTGGAATTTGCGGTCTTATTAGTTTCGTTAACAGAAGTTATATCATCAACTATATAGGATTCAATGCCCATTTTATCCATTAAATATGAGAAAGCTATGGAATAACCTATACAGACGCTTTTGCGATTGATAAATACATCATATATAGAGGTGTTCGATGCTAATAGATCATTTACGAAGCCATTATCTACTAGGTATGAAGTGGTATTAACTATATAAGTGTAGGCCGCAAGGATTTTTTGATAATCACTGCCATTTCCTTTCATCAAAGGAAGAAGTTTATTTACAAAATTTTCTACTACTTGCATTTCGTTTTTGCTTATGCGAATATCATAAGTTGTCATACTGAAATAACCTTCGTTTTTTCTCGAACTTAAATTGAGAGGAAAACGAGTTGGCTCTTGAGGGCCTTTTATCTTATAAGAATAGTAATCTTGACGGCTATTTAAAAGGCCATAATTGGTCATATAGTACTGTTCTACGGCTTTAAAATCGATATTTTCATATTTAGAAAAAAAGAAAAAGTACTCCCCTATTTTATAATTTTTAAATATATCATCAAAGGCTTTTTTGAATTGATCAGTTGTCTTTACGCGGTAGGCACTGGCACCATAACTCTGGGCAAGTTTATCGGCTTTTTCAGCTTCAACGCCCTTTATGTAAGTATCC
>CAJTKV010000027.1:0-3939 GCA_910577075.1 uncultured Bacilli bacterium | reverse complement strand
GTATCCCTATTAGTTTCTTGTCCGCGATAAAAATAGACCTCGCCATTATCGTATAATGAAAGATAGGCACTTATGCCATAATTCGCGATGGCAGAATCTAAGGATATTTGTTTATTAGTATCTTCATCGTAAAAGACAATTTTTCTATTGCCTTTAGAACCTGTTATTTCATATGTCAAACCATATGAGTAACTCTTATTCATATTTAAAATAACAATACTAGTAAGTGCTATTAGTATAAATGTAAAAACTAGGACATATCTCTTTTTCATATTATCACCTATATTCTAAATTTAATATAACATAATTATTATATTTATTCAATAATGGAACATAATATTAAGGGAGGTAAAATAATGAAAAATAGTAATTCAAGAAAATCTTGTAATAATTCAAGAAAAACAAACAGAACACAAAAAAGCAAGAAACAAATGAATCAAACTTCTAATAATACAGAAGAATAGTTTCATTAATAAAACAGATATGATCTTATATATCTGTTTTTATTTGCGGGGAAAATATTCTAAATAGTCCTGTTTTAGTTTTTGATTTGTCAGATGAGTGTATATTTGGGTGGTAGAAATATCTGAGTGTCCAAGGAGTTCTTGGATAATTCGCAAATCGGCGCCATTTTCTAGTAAATGGGTAGCAAAGGTATGACGCAAAGTAAGCATATTAGGACGATATCCTTTAATGTATATATTTAAAGCTTCAATGGCGATATCATTTATTGGAACAATGCGCTCTTTACTCCCCTTCCCCATAACTCGGACTATACATTCTTCGGTATCAATGTTTTTAAATTCTAAGTTTACGACTTCACTGATACGCAAACCAGTGGCATACATGAGCTCTAAGATAGCTTTATTGCGGGCACTAAAACCATCATTTACATGAATTGTTAATAATTTATCTACTTCTTCTATAGTTAAATAAGTTGGTAGATGTTTGCCAAGTTTGGGTTGTCTTATGGTGTCCATGGGATTTTCTCTTATCTTATTTAGTTTTATATAGTAATTATAAAAGGTTCTTAGTGATGATATGGCGTGAGAAATAGAAGCTGGAGAAAAGTCATTTAAAGTTTGTAAATAGTTTTCAATATCTCTTACAGATAGATTAAGAATATCCTTTTTTTCAAAATACTTACTTAGATGATATAAATCATTGCCATAGGAAGAAATGGTATTATTGGAATAATTCAATTCGAGTTCTAGATAGACAGTAAATTCGGCGATATAATCATTGTTATTCATGGTCTTCCTCCTCGTATTTTAATTATATCAAAAATGATTGAATGTGTCGTAATTATTTGATATTATAGCTGTCAAGAAAAGAAGGATGCCTATGGAGAAGAAATATTATAATTTTGATGATTTTTTTACCAGTTATATGCGTAATGCTTCAGTTAAATATGGAACGGAGGCAGAAATTTATCACTTGGATGGAAAAGTTTATAAAATATTTAATTCTACTTTTGGCGATAGAAATGAGGAATCTATCGAGACTATTGGCAAAATGGATTCAAAATATTTGACTATTCCTAGAGAATTAATCTATTTAGGATTCTTAGGTTATGAATATTATGGCTATGTAATGGACGATGCCGGAGATAATTTGGCAAATATCTTAAAAACACAAGATTTATCATTTGATGAGAGATACGAAATTTTATGTCAAATAAAGGAAGCTTTATTATATATTGAAAAAATGAATGCGCACCATGGGGATTTAACTTTGGCAAATGTTTTATATGATGGGAAAATCGCGCGCATTGGTGATGTAAATAATCTAACAGTTGACAATGCTACTCCTCGCCTTAATTATTTGGGGAGATTTTGGTATAGAACTTTTGAATCTTATAAAACTGTCGATCGCCTTGCCTTTAACTTTATGACTTATCTCTTGCTTAACTTTTCCCTTGATGACATAAGAGAATTGCTGCCAAATGAACGAAACAATCCGATGGCGCATAGGATGAATGTCTTAGATAGACCCAATAAAGTTTTCGATGAAGATATATGGTCATCTTATGAAAGAGAATTATTGCGTGGCAAAAAGTTAGTTTTGGAAAATAAAGATATAGATAAGGATATGTTGCTAATAGATTACTTAAAGTAATTCTTTTTTTGTGTTATAATTAGATTGGTGATGCTATGGAGATTTTAGCAAATAGTTTAAGACCGACAAAATTAAGTGAAGTTGTTGGGCAAAAGCACTTAGTTGGCAAAGATAAAGTCTTATATAATTTAGTAAAAAATAAAAAGTTATTTAGCATGATTTTATTTGGAAATCCTGGTATTGGCAAGACGAGTATTGCCTTTGCTTTAGTCAATGAATTGGGATGTAAATATCGTTTGCTCAACGCCGTTGTCAATAATAAAAGTGATTTTGATGTGGCGATTGAAGAGGCAAAAATGTATGGGGATATGGTGTTAATTGTCGATGAAATACATCGCATGAATAAAGATAAGCAAGATATATTACTTCCCTATATCGAAAATGGAACAATTATTTTAATTGGCTTAACGACATCTAATCCCTATTTCAAAATTAATCCGGCAATTCGCAGCAGATGCCAAATATTTGAATTATATAATTTAGATTATAATGATATCTTGGATGGACTTAAAATGGCAGCTAAGAAGTTACCGAAAATAAAAGTTGATAATGAAGCTTTAGAGGTAATTGCCTCTCTTTCTTCGGGAGATTTTCGCAGTGCCATTAATTTATTAGAAGTAGCCTATTATTCTTCAAGCGATAAACATATTACGGAAGAATTAGTAAGAAAAATCAATGCACGACCAGTTATCGTTGGCGATAAAAATGAATCAGGTCACTATGATTTAATAAGTGCCTTACAAAAGAGCATTCGAGGTTCTGATGCGCATGCGGCAATTTATTATCTAGGGAGACTTTTAGTTATTGGCGATTTGGATATTATATATAGAAGACTTAGTGTTATTGCCTATGAAGATATTGGGCTTGCCAATCCCAGTATTGGTCCTAAATTATTGGCTGCTATTGAAGCATCAGAAAGAATTGGATTACCAGAGGCACGAATTCCTCTTGCAGCCATTGTCTTAGAGATGGCTTTATCACCTAAATCAAATTCGGCAGAAATGGCGATTAATGCGGTTATTGCTGATATTGAATCTGGCTTTTCGGGAGATGTGCCACCATGGATAAAGACGAATTCTAAAGAATATAAGTATCCGCATGATTATCCTAATCACTGGGTAAAACAACAATACTTGCCCGATAAAGTAAAAAATAAACAATATTATAAACCATGTTTAAATAATAAATATGAAGTAAGTTTGGTTAATGGAAATAAGGAGATGAAAAATTAATGAATATTGCAATTATTGGAACAGGAGTGTATGGCATAGCAATGGCTTATGCCCTATCGCAAAACAAAAAAAATAAAATTATTATGTGGAGTGAATCAGAAGAATCGCGCAAGAAGTTAGAGAGTTCAAGAAAAAATTTTGAGGCTTTAGGAGGATTAACTATCCCTAAAGAGATAAAATTTAGTACATCTTATGAAGAGGTACTTAAAAATGCTGATTTAGTCTTTGTTATGTGTGCAGCTAAGTTTGTCGGAAGTGTATGCAAAGATATGATGCCTTATATAGATAAAAAGATGCATTTTATTATCGGATCTAAGGGAATTGAACAGGATTCTTGTCGCTTTGTTCATGAAGTATTTTTAAATTTTATCAATACGCGAAAATTAGCGGTTATCTCAGGGCCATCTTTTGCCGTTGATATTGCCAATTTAGAACCAATTGGACTTTCTATTGGGATTCGTTCAAAAGATACACTAAATGTTGCTTTGAAGGCTTTTAAGGGCACTAATATTAAACTCCGAGATACTAATGATTTAGTCGGTGTTGAGCTTTGTGGTTCGATTAAAAATGTCATTGCGGTAGCTGCCGG
>CAJTKV010000026.1 GCA_910577075.1 uncultured Bacilli bacterium | reverse complement strand
TGGGGATTTATAGGTCTTTTAGATATAAATATCATCACGGCAATATTCGGAACTGAATCTATGATTGCACGTATTATATATTCCCTAGTTGGATTAACAGGTCTTATCAATATTGGTATTTTGTTTACCCATCTAGATGAAGATTAGAAATTAAGGACTATGTCCTTTTTTAATTGACTAAAAATTAAGCAAATGCTAAAATACTACTTAAATTAAAGAGGAAAAATTATGGAAGTACTAGTTTATAATAAAGGATGCGTTCGTGAGGATATAGCAACGCAAAAACTAAGAAGGAAGATTGTAGAAAGTGGACATACTAAGACATATGACTATCACACAGCTGATGTTATCGTCTATATAACATGTGCTGGTTTAGGCGATGTCATAACAGAGTGTCTTCGGGAAATTGAAGCTTTTATTCATTTTAAAAAGAAGGATGCGACCCTCATCATTACAGGTTGTCTAACTAAAATTTCCGATATTATGAAATGGTATGAAAATGAAGATAATGTCATTATTATCGATAAACAAGATTTTGTTATTCCCGTTTTGAACTTTATTAATGGGGATAATAAGAGAACTACTATGCGAGAAAAATTAACTAACCGAACGCGTTTATTTTATGGAAATAATGCGCATATTCAATTTATGTTATGCCATGGTTGCATAAATAGATGCAGTTTTTGTAAGACAAATTATATGAGTGAACAATTAACTTCTGTTCCCTATGAGATTGCTTTAAAACACTTACAAAATATGATTAAGATGGGAACAAAGTCGATAACTTTAAGTGGAGAAAACCTTACACTTTATGGTATTGATCTATACCAAAAACCAATGCTCCACAAATTTATTCACGATCTAAGTGAGACTCCTGGATTGATGTATTTAACGATAAATGAAATAACAGCTCAAAATATGTATCCAGAACTTTTAAAGGAACTTACTGATAATCCTAAAGTAATTGGTGTAAGTCTACAATTGGAAACTGCTGACAATCGCCTTTTGGGACTGATGAATCGCCAACATACCATAGAACAATATGATGCTATTATCAAGCCACTTAAAGAGGCCAATAAATACATTAACACCGTTTTGATTGGGGGCTTTCCTACGGAAACTTATGAGGATATCGATACGACTATCGATTATGTTCGCGCGCGTGGAATAGCAACAGAACTAATATGCCGATATAGTGATTTTTCAGTGCTTCCCTCTCACGACTTACCGCAACTAGGTACGAGAGAAAAAACGCAGCATTGTATCTATCTAAGAAAAGCTATTAAGGATATCAACAGGAATATTCTAGAGAATAAAATGGAGGATTCAGGAAATGGCATTATCTATGGAAAAGAAGATGGCAAAGTCTATATAAAGAAATTCCATCATGGTTATTCCCTAAAAAAGGAACATCAATATTTAGAAATTGGCGATGTCGTTACAACACCCGCTAAAAGGTTAGTTAAGGAAGAAAAACATCAGATAGCATATAGATATAATTACTAAAAAAGATATTCTAGATTAGAATATCTTTTATCTTGGCAAAATAATTTCTCCATCGATATATTTAATGTCCTTGGCTGCGGGATGATCATTTAATCCTGGCATGGTAATAACTTTACCAAAATAGACGATAATGAGCTTAGAGCCATTTTTAACTTCGACATTGGTTAATTGCATCGTATAATTTTGAGGAAATCCCAATTTTTTCTTATCATCACTTATACTATACTGCGTTTTGGCTACGCATATTGGATACTTGTATTTATCTAATTCATTTATCTTGCGCATCAAATCGATGGAGCAAGTAAAACCATTAGCATGACAAATCTTTTTTACATAGTTATCTATTTTATTATATAAGGAATCATCTAAATTATATAAATATTGGACTTTAGTTGGCTCAGTATACTTAATTACTTCATTGGCTAAATCTAAGGCGCCTACTCCGCCATCTTGGAAAACTGTATTAACGGTAAATGGGACATTCAAAGATGCACAGTAATCTTTAACAAATAAGATATCTTCATGAGTATCATCTTCAAATCTATTTAAAGTTACGACAATATTTTTGTGCATAAGTCTTAAGTTTTCGACATGAACTCTTAAATTCTCAATTCCCTTTTCGATATCACCATCACCATTATACTTCAAAGCACGGATAGTCGTGACAAGGACAATGCAAGCTAAATTAATCTTATTATCTCGCGATAAAATATCCATAAATTTAAAAGCTCCGGCATCGGCTCCGAAACCAGCTTCAGTGATGACATAGTCGGCTAAATTGGAAGCTGTAGAAAGAGAAATGAGAGATGAACAACCATGCGCAATATTGGCAAATGGTCCACCATGAACAATCGCTCCGTTTCCCTCTAGGGTTTGAACAAAGTTGGGTTTGAAAGCTTGAATAAGAAGCGAAATTAAGGCATCAGTTATTCCTAAGGCGCTGACATATATAGGTACTAACTGAGAGTTATAGCCAATAATAATGTTATCAAGTCGCATACGCAAATCTAAGATATTTTTAGAAAGACACATGATAGCCATTAATTCACTAGCAGCTGTTATATCAAAGTGTTCATTTCGACCACTTAACTTGATATTTCTTAAAGCGCGATCATTCATATCTAAACAGCGATTGAAGGTTACTTCGCGAATATCTAATTTATTGTCATGGAATATCTCATTATCAATAGCCGCACTTATTAAGTTATTAGCTGATGTTATGGCATGGAAGTCCCCTGTAAAATGCAGATTAATATCCGCTTCGGGTAATATTAATGCCTTACCACCACCTGTTGCTCCTCCCTTGAGACCAAATACAGGTCCCATTGAAGGTTCTCTTAAATTGACTAATGATTTTTTATTGAGTAAGTTAAGGGCATCATTTAACCCAATGGCAACAGTAGTTTTTCCTTCACCATACTCCGTCGGATTTGTGGCTGTTACTAAAACAACTTTTCCCTTGCCAAATGTAGTAATAGGATTAATCTTTCCCATATAGTTACCATACTGAATTATTTCATCAATATTATACTTTTTCATAACCTCACAAATATTTTTCATGACCATCATTCCCTTTTTTAGCATCTATTATACAACAAAAAAAGAATTATTACTAATTCTTTTCTACAACATACATCTTATTATCCTTTTTTATGACGATTACTTCACCAGTAGTATCATACCCTAAATCGACAGAATAATTCCAAGAAAGGCGAAATTTATAGGCATCATATTCCTTATTTTCACTTTCAATTTTATATTTTTGTTTTTCGACATTATTAACTGTAATGCTTTTAACGACTGGTAATTGTTGCGTTCTATCGCCATTCGTATTATCTTCAACATACTTATAGATAGTATCTGTAACATTGTCTTTATAATTATCTAGGGCTTTATCGTAGACAAAATCTATTCCACCAATATCATATTTATTAATTTTGTTCTTAATAGTATATAAGTCAATTACGAAAAGACGAGCAACACTTGAGGCATAATCATCAAAGTTAATCGAACTTCCCTCTAAATTATCTCTTAATTTGTTAAATTCTTCGCGATATAGATCGGTATCACTATCATCGATATATATGCCGTATCCGGAGATAACTACTTCATTTTTTTTCAAAACTTTAGGGGCTTCTTCACTTGAATCGGCCAATAGCTTATATGCTCCATAGCCAATTAAGGAAATTACGATGACTATAATAAAAGTAAATATTCCAATTTTAAGACCATTGGGCATTTCTTTTTTCTTTTTATTCTTCTTTTCCATTATTTGCTCCTATTCTAGATCCGGCTTTTTCAATTAGATCATAAACTATAATATCATTAGAAAGACTTAATATCTGTTCTGTATATTTCTTTCGCGTTTCAATGTAATCAGCATCAATGGTTTCCGTTCCGAAGATTCTACTTTCATTCTTAGAATTATAATAATACATCTTATCTGTTAGGAAGTTGCCATTTGGGAATACTACAGTATTTTTATTCTTTATTTCAAATATATCATGACCTAAGGCATATTCATTTTTTATTCCCAACATATTTGATAAAGTTGGCAAGACATCAATCATTCCCATTGGATAGGAGTATTTACCCTTAATATCATTATTTTTAGTCCAGAATATTAAAGGCGTATTTTTAAATAATTCATTTTCGTAGTAATCATAATCGACATAAGTCGGATTATCCTCGGTTTTAGCTTCTCCTGTTTCGAAGTCAAAATTGACGAACTTGGCAAATTGACTTTTTCTCAACTGAGCTGCATGATCGCCATATAGGACGAATAAAGTCTTATTATATTCATCATGTTCTTTAACATATTCAATTAGTTCACCTAAGCATTTATCAGCATAATGCACAGATTTTATATAATTTCCGATGATGGAACCTTCCAAATAATCGTATATTATTTCTTTTCCGTGAGCATCATATTTTCCGGTGTGATAAGTAACATCAAAGGCATCCTCGCCTTTTAGATAATATTCATCATCAAAAGGTGTATGATTAGTTAAAGTAATCATTGTTCCCATATAATTTTTATATTGACTATCTTCTTTTACCATATCACTTATCTTTTTTATTAATTCCTCGGATTGCTTAAAGAAGGAACTATCCGATAAACCAAGACCAATAACTTCATCAATGTTATAGTATTCTTCAGAATAAAAATCCATATATCCTAATGATGGATGCATATTGTCGCGATTCCACATGTTGGCCTTATTACCATGCATACTGAAAGTGTAATATCCTTTTTCTGCAAGTAATTTTTGTAATGTAACATAAGAACGCTTATAGTAAGATACAAAGACTGTTCCGCTTTGGACAGGCATTAGACTGCTTGAAAAAGTAAATTCGGTATCTGATGATGTTCCTACACTTACCTGGGGATAAAAATTATCAAAGTACATAGATTCCTTAACAAGTTTATTGAGGTTTGGTGTAACTTCTTTGCCATTTATTTCAAGATCAATTAGGAAACTCATGATACTTTCCATATGAATAGCAATTACATTATATCCCTCAAATTTCTTAGTATATTTATTTTTACTCTCTTTATAAGGATTTTCTTCATAGTATTCAACAAATCTCTTAGCAGCTTCTTCGTAACCAAAAAGTGTACGGAATTTGCTCGTTAGGGTTTGGCAGATGTCATTACCCTGATAGATAATCATTCCAAATCTCTGAACGATATATTCCCTATTCCACTGTTTAGAAAAACGCGAAATATCCGTTCCAGTAAGAGTTGATATGTTGATAAATAGACATATTCCACCGACTATGGCAACGCCCATAAATAACTTTTTACCAGATTCCTTTTTTTCAACTATGCCAAAGTAATCTTTGCTCTTTAGGTAATTATGAATTAGAACGAAGATAATGGGCATGATTAAATAGATAAAATTCGTTATCCTTAGTTTTTCAAATACGGCATCAGTTACCTCGGCAGTTTGTCCCAAGGATTCTAAAAGTGCCACCGATGCAAAACTATTAAAAAAGGCATAATATATTCCATTGATAAGATTCATCAAGGTGATAATTAACATTATACTCAGAAAATAGGCAAATTGTTTCTTGGGTTTTAAAAAGTATGCTAAACTTCCAAGTAAAACAATGACGGAAAAATCGAAGAAAAGAGCTTCAAAATTCCAAAATCCACCAATGGTGTAATGTCTAACTAACATACAACTTAATAAACACAATATTGTATATGAAATAAATTGACGATTATATTTAATAAAATTTATAGAGTTATTCTTAAAATTTACTATAAATTTTTTGAAATCAAAATTTTTAATTTTGTCTACTATTTTATCTTTTGCCATAATATAGTACCTTCCTACTGTCCATAATTATACCACATAAGAAAAAATATTTGTAGATATTTAAGAATATCTTAAGAAATAAATTTGTCGATATTTATTATTTTTGCAATTTAGTCTTGAAACTAGCCCATTTTTTTGTTATATTATTAATGCGTGCAGGTGTGGTTCAACGGCTAGAATGCGACCTTGCCAAGGTCGAGACGAGGGTTCGATTCCCTTCACTTGCTCCATTTGAAAGTAACTTGGAATAATACCAAGTTTAATATAGAAATCTATCGAAAGATAGATTTTTTGTTGTAAAAAATGAGATGATAAATGAAAAAAGATGATATTGACGCTAAGTATGCTCTTTATCATCTTTTAATTTGTTTAGTATCTTCTATTTCAAATTTATCTACTAATCCATTTTTAAATGTAAAATAAGGTCTAGTTCCTAATAATTCAATGCTACTATTATTTACATAAATTGCATCTTCTTCTGGAATAGCAATGACTTCTCCTACTGATTGGGAAAAATGAATTATTGATTTTGTAAATTTATTTAATCTTTCTTCATTTTCTTCTTCAGTTAATTTAGATTTTTTGTTAGTATAGTGTGGAAAAACAGAAATTCCTGATAACATATCAAATCCTTTAGTATCTGTTAAATTTACATCATTTTGATCCATACTTGCAATTATATTTATGTCATAACCAAATATAACTGCTCCAGCACTTCTACCTATTACAATACCATTATTATTGATATAATCCCTAATCTTATTAAAAGAACCACTTTGTTTTAATCCTAATAATAATTTATAAGTATTTCCTCCACCAATAAATAATGCAGCATAATGTTGCAAATTTTTAGAAGCAAGTTCTTCAAAACTTCTAACCATTTCAATACTTGGGATATTTACATTTGATAATTCTTCTTGTATCCATTCAAAACAACCATCATAAGGATGTTAAATCTCATCCATAGCTAATGGTATGAATAACATAGGCTTAGTATGATCTATAATCTCATTAAGTTTTTGATTAGCTAATTTATTTTGTTCTCCAGATCCCCCACCACAAAGTATTAATTGCATAAAATCTTCTCCTTATATTTTTTTGATCTTTAAAATTTAACCATTGTTCTTTTGTCATATTGTATGAATAGTCTTCAACAGGTTCATCTAAATAAGTATATTGAACCATTTGTGTTTTATTTTGTCTAGTAAATCCAAGTTTTTCCATAATCATCCATGAAGCAGGATTTGAAATAGCAGCGCCTGTTATAATTTCACTGATATCAACTTCCTCGAACATATAATCAATCATGGCTGTTGCCGCTTCTGTTGCATATCCTTTTCCTTGGTAATGTGGATCTATATACCATCCAACGCCTCTTATACTTGGATTAGTAATACTTTCATCCTCATGTTGTCTTTCATGACAGGAAACTCTACCTATACATTCCCCTGTTTCCTTTAAAAAGATACTCCATCTAAATATATTTGGATCATTGGCATGTTCCATATCTGCTCTATAATATTCTTCTTGTTTATTCCAGTCCAATAATTTTTCTCTAAATTTTGAAGGAACAGTTAAATAGTATTTATTAACTTCTGGAATCATTAAAATTTCCCATAATCGTTTTTGCTCCTACATAGTTTGTGCTTTAAGTACTAAACGATCAATTTCTATTTGTTTACTGCCTATATAATTCATAATTTTTCCTCCTAAACTAATAATAAATGACAATAGAATTTATTATTTTTATCTTTGCTTTATTAAAAATCTTATATTTTAGGGTTGTGTCCCATTTGATCTGTTTGCTCCATATTAGATAACATTTCACTATATTCTTGTCTAACTTGTTTATCACTTGGCTCTTCAAATACGTTTCTGCCAATAGGTGCTTGCCACATTTTTGAAGATACTAATATTTGATAAAAAGTAGTATCGCTGCAATATTGCTTTATTCCGTCTACAATTAGATTCAAAGATTCATCTTTTCGCTTTTTATCGCGTTCTAGTGCTTCTAATTGCAATCGCATTTTTTGAACACTTTGATACGAAATATCTAGTTCATGTCTGATTTTTGCTTCGTCAACTGTATACTTGAGAGCTCCACTATAACTTAATGCCTCATCTAATTTTCTAATTAAAGAAAGTGAATTATCGGCTTCCTCGCCATATATGCTTAATTGTTGTAAGGCATCCTCAATGGAAATATTATCTAAGTTATCTTGTTGTTCATTATCTATAGAATTTTGTAAAAATTGAGATACTACACTGCAAATAGCAGGCTTAGCACTATTATCATTCTTAAAATACTCTTTCAAAGAATGTTTTCCACTTCCCTCAAAAATATATAAAGCATTATTATTTCTAAGATTACCATACATACTCTTTTTTTGCTTTTCTTGTAATAATTTTTTATATATCGTGGATCTTTCTGTATATATTTCCGAATCATTGGTATCAATAACTGTAACTGATGTTGAATGTAAATTACTAGTGTCAGTCATAGTTCCAATAGCTAACAATGATATTTGGGATAAAATTTCACTAATGTCACTTTCTGAAAAACCATCGGCAGCCATTTTTTCTTCTATTACTTTTTCTAATTTTGCGTACGTTAATGTGCCATCACAATATGTCATAAAGTTTATTCTTCTGGCATTCTTTTTAATTTCATCTATTTTTTTTGAACCATTACCTAATAAGAATGAATATAGTAATTCGGCTATTTCTTCATAACTTTTTTGATATTTATCGTCTTTTTCAAATGTTACTCCTAAAAAGTCAACCGGAAACTCCTCTATTTTAAATCCAGCCGCATATTCGAAAGGCGTGTTTACTCTTGCAGCATTAGCTCCCATTTTTATCATTCCAAAGACAGATTTAGCTAAATTCTCATGGGCAGAAAGACACATTAAAAATGGTTTATTTAAATCTTTTAAATTATCGACTTCTAATATACCAAAGGGATTATCGAGACTTTTTTCGATTCTTTTATATACTTTTATCACATTATCACCATTTTTATTATATCAATCAATTTTATTTTTTTATATACATAAATGATAAATTATACTAGAATTGGTATAAAAATAGTTCTAGATATGGTAAAATATTTAGCATGAAAAGACTCTGGAGGTATGTATGAAAGAAAGAGTTGCGCATCTCAATGCTACAGTATGTTATTTAAAAAAAGATAATCAAGTACTAATGATTAAATTTGCTAAAAAATGGGGACAAGTTTATGCTCCTCCTGGAGGAAAATTTGAAACGGGAGAAAGTCCTTTAGATTGTATAATACGAGAATTTAAAGAGGAAACAGGCTTAACACTCATAAATCCAAAGTTGCAAGGTATTTCCTATTGGAAAGATTCTTATGAGGGAATAATATTTGTCTATACAGCAAGTGAATTTGAAGGTAAACTATGTTCAGATTCATCAGAAGGTCAATTGGAATGGATTAAAACTGATGATTTATCTAAGATTAAACAGTTTGATCAAAATGAAAAATTTGCACCATATCTATTCAAAGATGAATTATTTGAAGGAAAATTTTTGTTGGATGATAACTGTAAAGTTATTGAGTATGAGATAAGAAAAATGTAGGTGGCAAGATGAAATCAATAATGGTAGATATGGATGATGTATTAACTTATGGTAATTTTACTCAAATACTAGAAGATTATTTAGGTTATATACCCAATTATGGAAGCATCAAAAGTTATTACATCCAAGATATTTTAGGCGATAAAAAGGATGATTTCTTCAGCAAATTTAAAGATATGGATATGTATGAAAATGCTACTCTTTTACCAGATTGCTATGATGTATTAAAAGAATTAAGTAAACACTATGAGATTTATATATGTACTGATTATATTTGGAAAGAGATAATTAAATTTGCTGGAAATAATTTAAAAAATAAATACAATTTTCTCTATAAAAAATTAGATTTTATTGACCCTAATAATTTTATATTCGCCGTGAACAAAGCCATAATTAACTGTGATATAAAAATAGACGATAAAACAAGTAATATCGAAGGAGCAACAACAAAGTTACTTTTTACAGCATGGCATAATAAAGATTTAACGGATGAAGAATTAAAGAGACAAAATATTATTAGAGTTAATAACTGGAAAGAAATTAGAGATATACTTTTAAATAATTAATATTTGCTACCATAATAAAAAAAGGCAATTATAGAATAAAGTTTCTACATTCTTGCCTTTTTTAATTTATTGAAAAATAACTTTTAAAAATATTTTTTTACCCTTTTGGATAACTACTGAACTATCTTGCAAATCATTTGAGGTAACTAATTGTTCAACTGATTTAACTTTCTCTTGATTTAAAGATATTCCATTTTGTTCTATTAATCTTCTGGCTTCCGATTTAGAAGATACTAAATTGGTTTCAATAAGTAAATCAACAATATTGATATCTAATATATCTTTAGAAATGGTAATTGAAGGCATATTTTCAGAGATACCTTTATTACTAAATAATTCTTCAGCTGTTTGTCTAGCTTTAATTGCCTCTTCTTCGCCATGAACTAATTTAGTAACTTCAAAGGCCAGTATTTTTTTTGCTTCTCTTATATCCCTTGCACATAACTTTTTAATATCGGATATTTCCATTCTTGTGAAAAATGATAAGCTTCTTTCAACATCTTCATCAAAGGAATTCATCCACGCTTGAAAAAAGTCAAATGGCGTTGTCTTATCTCTTGATACCCATAACGTTCCTGAAGCTGTTTTACCCATTTTTTCCCCATCGGCTTTGATAAGTAGTGGACAAGTAAAGCCAAATAATGGCTCAATCTTCTTTCCTTCACTGAAGCCAATTTTACGAGAAAGATCAGCACCTGCTAAAATATTTCCCCATTGATCTGAACCACCAATTTGTAACTTACATCCGAACTCCTTATTTAAATGAACAAAGTCAAATGCTTGCATTAACATATAGCCCATTTCAAGAAATGTTAATCCCCCATTTTCTAATCTTTTCTTATAACAATCGGCTGATAACATATTATTAACATTAAAATGCACCCCAATATCTCTCATAAAATCAACATAAGTTTTATCACAAATCCAATCGGCATTATCGACAATAATGGCAGGATTATCTCCATCCGTTTTTACAAACCTTTTAACTAATTCCTTTACTTCTGCTTTATTATGCGCAACTTCTTCTTTGGAAAGCATTTTTCGCATATCACTTTTTCCTGTTGGATCACCAATTAAAGCAGTAGCTCCTCCTATAAGTATAATTCCATGATGTCCAAAATCTTGTAACCACCTAAACATGGTTAAGGCAAAAAAATGCCCAATATGAAGACTGTCAGCTGTTGGGTCTATTCCCAAATAGAAGACAAAAGGTTCTCCATTGACTAAATCAATAATTTCTCTTTCGTGAGTTAAATCTTTTACATATCCTCTTTCCTTTAATATATCAAATAATTTCTTTTCCATATTTTTTTATTCCTCTCTTGTTTTTTGTATAGCTAATTAAATTACAATCATCAAAGCAATAATAGTAATAATACTCATCCATACAAACCACCTCCTCGAAATAAAAAACGAGCAAAGCATCCCCAAAGGACGAATTTGCTCGTGGTACCACCTTTATTTGTAATAATAGTTTATTACCTCTTGTTGATAACGGTATCTAACCGATTTAAAATCATCATCTGTAATTCATTATTTTAATTTTACTTATTTTCACCAACCATAAGTTCTCTACAAAATATTTTAAAATAATTACTTCGAATGAATCGCTTTTTAATTAACTGACTTGATTATAATATATTTTGTATAAAAATGCAAACGACTTTTATTATCAAAAATTTTTATTTAATCTATTTTAAAATGCTTAATAACTTCATTTATCATCTTATCTATGCTAATATTTCCGTCATTAATAATAACTTTATAATTTTCTTTATCACATTGCTTTTTTATTTCTAGAGCAAATAAATGATCTCTTTCCATCCAATTCTTAAATGCCTTATCTTTATTAGAGCAATTTTTTAATACATCAGGTACCCAGAATCTTTTTTGGTAATGCGATATTTGAAATTCCTTTGTCGGAATAATCGATAAATATCTAGTTGTAGCAATTCCTAAATTTTTCATTAAAGTAGGAATATAGGCACATCCTTCAGTAATAATAGGCTTGTTGCAATCAATTTTTTCTAAGTCGTTTATTAAAATATCAAATATTTCTTTATAGATACCAAACTCTTCATTTGCCTGAAGCTTAGGATCACGCATCCATATCCCATCAGAATCAAGAGACAAGTTTTTCTTACATAATGGCTTATTATTATTTGCTGCCAATTGCATATATTTTTCTAAATAATCATCAACTTTAAAATAATATAAATCATATTTTTTAGCAATTATTTCACTTATGGTGCTCTTGCCAGCACATGGAGATCCTCCAATAAAATAAATATTTTTCATTCTTTTCTCCTCAATCACAAAAATAGATTAATAAAAATATTTTATTAATTTTTCATATTTTAATAATAATATTGTATCAAAAAACTTTGACACATTTCAATAAACACATCTATTTATTTCTTTTATTTAATACAATAATTTGATAAAATTAAACATATAAAACTTTTAATTAAAACGAGGAATTAAAATGAGAAAAGATATATATGATGCTACTAACTTAAAAGACATTAATGAATTAAAAATACTTTATCCAGAAACTTATGACAAGGTCAAAAATATTTTACTTGAAGTAAGAAATTTGCCAGATAGATATGATATTGGAATTCACCACACAGAAAAAAGGAAAATAGAAGGCATTATAAAAAATGGACTTATTATTTCAGAAAAAGATTACGAAATAGGAACAGGTAAAATTTCCTTAGAAAATAGCGTAGCAAAATTAGGAGCTAATAATGAACCAAAAATGTCCGATGAAGAATATCTTAGATTTATCGATGATGTTTTTACTGTTATATGCCTTGATACGAAATATGGTTCATCTTCAATATTAACTATTACTCCATCTAATAAGAGATTTCTTTTGGAAACATTTTACGATGGAAGAACGCCATATAAAATATTACTAAGGGAATTTTTCCTTATAGCTTTAGAAGTTGAAGGTAGTTTTTCTTCTAATCAGGCAAAGATACAAATACGTGATTGCCGCATTCCTGAATTTGACAAAATTGCCAATCAAAAATTGCGAGAGATGCAAATTGAACAATTGACAAAACTTAAAATGTCTATTGTCTCTACAAAGGATGAAAAGTCAAACGCACATAAATTTTAAAATAGTTGTTTATTAAAATCTATTTAAAACTTCTAGCTGCATATAATAGTCTTTTAAATTCTTCTTCGGAAGTATTTGTTATAATGCCATGATTTTCTATCAAATCAATAAGTGATCTATCGTAGACGGAACCCATATTGATTCTATCCATATCTTTATACATGCCATCTCCCATGGTTTCATAGTTACCCTTTGCTGTAACATATAAAGTATTCATAACCCATAGATAACCCATGATTGTTTGAATGTACATAGGAATAATCTTATACTCAAAGTTATCACCATATTCTGCTCGTCCAGTTTTCCAAATGAAATCTAGTCCCTTAAATTCATACTGAAATTGGGGATATTTGCTTTGATACTCGCTAATGATCTCTGGATATTTTTCGTGAAAGACATCATTGGAGAAATTTATAGTTATATTGCATTTTAAATTGTTAATTTGAGCATATCTTTGATAATCAGTAAAAGCTTCTAAAGTATCTTGGGGAAACTTTTTAGCATTTGTTACTATGGAAAGATGACGAACAGGTATTTTATGTTTCATAATTAACTCCACTATATAGCAAATTATTTTTTCATTTAAGGTTGGTTCCCCACCTGTAAACATGAGCGTATCTATATCTTGGATATAATTGTCTAATAAAACATGATTGACAATATCTTCTGTCATATTTACATCTTCAGCTTCTCCACGCATACACATCTTGCAAAATTCGTTACACAATCTTGTAACTTCAAATGCTAAATATTCCAAAGAAATCATAGTATCCCCTCTTTTTAGATGTTATACTAGCATTTCTTGGATTTTTTATCAACCTTTTATTAAAATAACGCTTAATATAATTAGACAGGCTGCTATGATTTTTTTCAATAAGTTATTTCGTTCACCTAAAAATATATAACCGACAATGACATTGCCAATAACCGTCAAGGCACATAAAGGCGCAACAGATGTGGCCTCTCCTAGTTGATAAGCTCTTAACTGACTTACTAATGTTAAACCACAAAATACTCCCGTCAATAATATTGGCTTCCAATTACTTTTATTAATTTTTCCCTTTATATTAGATATTTTTATTCTCTCGCCACAAATGATAATTAATGCTGGCATCAATAGTGTAATGGCCGCATAAAAAGCAAAGTTGAAATTATTAGAGTTATTAACATCTAAAAATAGAGCAATAGATGAAATTATACTTGAGCATATTCCTAAAAATACATATTTATCTAATTTTTGATTTCCTCTTTGATAAAATATTAAGATGTTACTAAATATTATCAATATTGCCCCGATAATCTTCTTTAAGACAAATTTTTCCTTAAAAAATAATAAGCCTGCAATAATCATAAAGACTGTCGATAATTGTTTTATGATGCTAAATGTCGATGCCTCTATCCCACTTCTCACACTTGTGTTAATTCGATCCGATAGTGCATAAAAAACACAGGCAATTCCCAATAACAAATATATTTTCCAATCAGTTGGAAATTTATATTCAAAGAAGACGGAAAAGAATAGTGCTGTTAATCCTCCAACAATTTGAATAAGGGCAGTTAATGCTCCATCACCTTTTGTCGTCTTTAAGACAACTTTATAAAATTGATTATAGCCAATGGCAAAAACCACATATAGACCTACATAAAGTAGCCACATAAAATTCACTTCCCTTTTTAATTAGTTATCTACTAGGGAATTTTTCCCTATCAGAAATATATCCCATATAGACATCTTTGTATTCCTCTAATGATTTAGCGACATCTATCCAGTAAACATTGGTTAATTCACCATCTTGAGGATCAAGCTCACATCTTTCAAGTTCTCCACCTAAATCTTGAATTGTTTTATCACTTCCAAGATTATCTTTTGAACATCCTAGCATTACTTTATCCAAATTAAAATCCTCTTTAGCTTTCTTAAGTCCCAAATATAAATTGATTTTATTGTAGCCATTTCGTCTCTCCGTTGGTCGAATGCCATATCCAATGTGTCCGGCAAATTTTAACATTTCCTCGGTTAAATTATAACGGATATTTAACATGCCAATTATTTTGTTATCGTCTTCTCTAATTAGAAAGAATGTCGCACCTGGGCATCTTCCTACACTGTTGGCAAATTCTTCATTTTTGATATTATCTAGTCTGATAAGCCAATCTTCATAAGTCATACCATATAAACATTGATCCATGCCACCAGAGCCATTTATATCTGAATTATATTCAACCATCTCATCGAGATATTCTAAAGCCTCTTCTTTTCTATCTATACTAGGTTCTTCTAAGTAAAACTTCATGGGATTTCCCTCTTTCATATAACTAATTTTAGCATAACTTAAAACATTTTGATACATTATAGCAAAATTATGATAAAATACTAAAAGAGCTGAAAAAAACAACTGGAGAAAGAGTTATGGATGAAGACTTTTTAAAATTTTATAAAACAACTAAACACATAAATATAATCGGTACTAATGAATGTAATCGTCAATGTCCTTTTTGTATTGCCAAGAAAAATTCTAGTAGTGGCAATGGCAAATATATATCCTTAAATTATGTTAATAAAGCCATTGATTTTGCCAAAGACAAAGGCATCGAAACTTTTGCTATTTCGGGAGGAGAACCAACTCTTCATCCGGAAATTTTAGAAATTGCCGATGCTATTCATGCAAATAATTATAAATTAGCTCTTTATACTAACTATGATTTTAAAGAAAGAGTTTTATCTCTCGATGGAATGGTTGACTATATCTTTATTTCGTATTATAAACAGGAAATGCCTAAACCAACGGATTTTAAAAAATCAAAAGTCGTTATAACGGTTCTTCTTTTAAAGAATTACTTTAAGAATATTCATGACTTAGATGATTTTATTGACAAGTATAAAGATACGGCTATATTATTATTCAGTGTTCCCGTCAATGTCAATGATTATTGTGAAGAACAAACTGTAGATTTTCTCGAGGAACTTGATTCTTTAAATAAAGAGATGGAATCTCTTCCCGACGGTACTATAATTCAAAAATATAAGAATTGTCTAGTTAGAAGACCTGATTTACCAAAGGCCTTCATTGAAATTGAATCATACTCATACAAGATGCGTCTAGATGGCAAGATTTCCCACTTCTATAGTGAGGGAACGGAAAAGTTATCTGAGATAACTAATGTAGCTCTTAGAAATGAGCTTCTTTCTACGCATAATCCTAAAGAAAGAAAGGCTATATTTGAAAAGTACAAAGCTATGAAATAGATATTCATAGTTTTTTTAACCAATTTATTACCATAAAAAAATTACTAGTTTCCTAGTAATTATTCTTTATCATTTTTTAGTTCTTTTATTTTTTTAATTTCTTCTTGCATATTCATACAAGGAAGAACAAACTTTTCAAAATCGGCAAAAGAATCTCCTAATGTAAATTCATCAGGAACTAAAAATACTTCTACTTTATCGGAAAGAGTGGTTTCATGAACTAATACTCCGTCTCTTAGAGAATAATACTCCTCAAAAGAAATATGATATCTTCCATTTTCATTAGGAATGGTCGCAATTTGATATGTCGGCAAATTAATTGTATCCCAATAGTTAGAGCCAACAAAGCGTTCAACATCTGATTCGACTTCTAAACTGATTGAATCATCATATTGTGTCAATTTTACTTCATAATTGTATATATCCTTCAAATTTTCATCTATTCGAGTATTTCTTCCTAGCCAATATTGACTTTTTTCGCCCTTAATGAGGGTAATATCTCCTTCTTCTTTAGAAACCTGTGAAGTTCCATCTGTGGAATAAGTATCTATTCCTTTAGTTGCACATTCTTTATCTAATAAGCCATCATAGTCAAGCGGACAAGAAATTGCCTTATTAAATAAGGAATTATCAAAATAATCTTTTAATGTCTTCATAATACTTCTCCTTTAATTTATTCTATCTCATAATTAAAAACTAAACAATAGAAATGAACTTTTTTTATCAAAATTTTAACGTATCTTCAAAGTTCTCCGTAATCAGCAATTTTATTTATATTGTTTTGATATTCATTGATAACCAAACTTGTCGTTGTAAGTAACATGCCAGCAATAGAACAGGCATTGATTAAGGAATTTCTAACAACTAAAAAGGCGTCAACTATATTGGTATTGTTAATATTTTCAAATTCATTAGTGCAAATATTATAGACAGCATGGAAATTTTGGCTTCGTATTTGTTCTTTTATTTTATTACTATCTAAAGCAGCATTAATCATAATTTGTTCAAAAGGTTTCATCAATGCTTCTTTCCAAATACTACTTGCTTCATCATCAATATTTATATCTTCGGCAATTTTTAATAAAGCAACACCTCCACCATGAACGATTCCCTTTTTAGCCGCATTAGCGGAACAAATAGCATCATCTAGGCGCATTCTTTTTTCGCGACACTCAGTCTTGGTAGGTGAACCAATACTAACTTCAACCATTCCATTTTTAAACATTGCCCTGCGTCTTTTATAAAATTCTTTGTCAAATTCATCAGCAAGGCTTTCCAATTCAGTTTCTATATTATGAATGTAATTATTTAATTCTATGTCTTCTCTAAAACTCATCTTTAATATTTCTCTATCGAGGTATAGATTCTTTACTATTCCAATATTGTCGCCAGTTATATTGGCATTTTCTTCAACGATATGCGCTCCCGTAATTATTTCTAAATCTTTTTGAATAATTCTCTCTTTAAGTCCATATTCAGAAATCTTAATCATAAAGCAATTAATTTTTCCTTCAAGATTTAATGCTACAATTTCATTTACGACAATTGGATCAAAGTCTCTAGCCACTATAACTAAAGCTCGATTAGATAAAATTGCTTCATTTAAAATATCACTTATAGAATCTATTTCCCCGATGAAACCATTAATAATTAGAATGGAAGCAAGATCAAAACGGATATTTTTTCGGTCTTGAAAATAATATTCTGAAGGATGATTAATAAGGCAACTATATCCCTTAATAAATTCCATATCCAAAACATTGAAATTTTTTTCTTTAATAATTATGGCCTCCTTATCATCAATGTTATGTAATATTTCTCCAACCATCATCCCCATTTTTTCATCACCTGAAGAAACACAGGCAATATTTTTCAAATTTTCTAAAGTTGCTTCATACTTCAATTCTTCTAATTTAGAAAGTATAAAATCCAATTTAGCAGTAAGCTTCTTTTTTATGGTTAAAGGATTTATTCCTTCATCAATATAATTTTGACTTAGATTTATTAACGCTTCTAAAATAACTAAGGTTGTCGTTGTGCCATCACCTACATTTTCATCAGTTTTAATAGATGCCTCCTTAGCTATTTCCAATATTGCACCAACACCCTCAACATCACTTTCAATATTTTTAGCAATTGTTACACCATCATTGGTTATAAAGGGATTAAAACTAGAATGGTCTATAATAACATTGCGACCCATTGGTCCGAGAGTTTGCTTGACTGTTCCACAAAGAAGCGCTATGGCCTCCTCCATTTTCTCTCTCAGTTCTTTACCTCTTATTACTTTTTTCACAATTCATCCTCCATTTCTATTATGTGTTTCCAATACTTTTTAGGCATAAAATTCATGCGACATCGATCATTCTTGCGCGCTTCTATACCAATAGTTCGATAAAAAATTTTCCACAATTGTTCCATCTTTTTTTCCTCATCGCTAAGAACACTAGTGCTTAAAATAAAATTATCTTCAGGTACTATGACAAATTTTTGTTTATCGTATATACTTAATATTCCCCTTCCTACATCTTTAATAATAAAGTATTCATTTTTTAACCTCTTTTGAAAGTGTTCAGAGACTAACATAATTACATCATTAGTTGGTTCCATTTCCGCATATAAAACTTTGTTTTCTAACTCCTTGAATCTTAAGAAGCCTTTCATCTTATGCCCTTCGTGCATTACATATTGTGAAATTCTGAGAACCTCACTTACACATTTTAAATTTCTTTTATAGCCAATATTTTTATGATATTTTAAAGCATTTAAGAAAAAATAGTACAACAGCAATTCTTTATTTTCTTCTTCTGATAAAAAGACGTAATACATAGCGTTTGTTGCATATCGCCCAAAACTTTTATGCATTTTTTTTAAGATATTGGGATCATATTCTATTTGCAAATTTATTACTTCGTCAAAAAGTGTCACTTCATAATTTTCTAATTTGATGTTATCTGGTTTTATTTTTCTTTTTATAAGTTCTAATATTAAACTTAGGAGGGCTAAATAACTGCCATCATATACATATATATGTTGCATCAAAATAACCTCAACTGTTCGCGTTTGATAACAGCCATATCTTTATCTTCTAAAACTAAATTAGCTTCAATAAAGTCTTTTTTAAAAAGAGAAGTATTGGCAAAATACTTACCATCACAAAGAATAAAGTATTTAGCTCTTTTTATAACCACACCTAGACGCTTTAAATCACTCATTTGAATGGTAAAATTCCTTCGCGATGTGACTATTCTCTTGGCACTTTTGACACCTATTCCCGGAATCTTTAAAAGATCATAATAGGAGCACTTATTGATTTCTTTGGGAAATTCATTTAAATGCCTTAAAGCCCAATCAGTCTTGGGATCGACTAAAATATTAAAGTTGGGATTGTCTTCATTTAATAAATCATCAACTTTAAAATTATAGAAACGCAAAAGCCAATCTGCTTGATATAATCTGTTTTCCCGTACTAAAGGGGGACTTATAAGACTTGGCAAAACACTGTCCTTATTTACGGGAACATAAGCCGAATAAAAGACTCTTTTTAATTTATATTTATCATAAAGAGATGAACTTTTATGCATTATATCTAAGTCTCGTTCTTTAGTTGCGCCTATAATCATTTGAGTACTTTGACCAGCGGGGACATAATTCCTACTTTGATTATCTTTAACATAACCCATTATTTTATCGACCTTATTGCTATCTTTATTGGGTGCTAGCAATTTTAAGCCATTCTCGGTTGGCAGTTCGACATTGGCACTTAAGCGATCTACTAAATTTCCCAATCTCTTTAACAAAGCATCACTTGATCCAGGAATTGCCTTGGCATGAATATAACCATTAAAGTGATATTTGTTGCGCAAAAGCTCAATGGTTTTGATTAATTGTTCCATAGTGTAATCGGGACTTTTAATGATTCCCGAACTCAAAAATAAGCCCTCAATATAATTCCTCCTATAAAAATTAATCGTTATTTCACATATTTCTTCTGGTGTAAATATTGCTCTTTTGATATTATTGCTCTTGCGGTTGAGACAATACTTGCAATCAAAAATACATGAATTGGTTAAAAGTATTTTTAACAATGATATACAGCGACCATCCGAGGCAAATGAATGACATATTCCCGCAACTGCTGCATTGCCCAATCCTCCATTATTGCTTCTCTTACTCCCGCTAGAGGAACAGGAGGCGTCATACTTAGCACTATCGGCCAATATTTTTAATTTTTCCTGCAAATTCATATCTATCACCAATTTCATTATAATATAAAAAATAAAAATAATCAAACGTTTGTTTGATTATAGACAAAGATTCATTAACTTGCAATTCTATTATATTTATAGTAGAATAACAAGACAAAAAGAGGGATTAATATGGAAGAATGGAAAAACGAAATTAAAGATTATGCAATTTATTGTAAGGAAGATAGACAAGAATCGTGGACAAGTGATATAGAGGCTTTGGATATGGCTACCTATCAAAAAATGGGTGATTTAAAAGAATATGCCTATGACTCACAAAAGACAAGTTTTGTTAAAACCGCAGAAATAATGAAGGCTTTAGATGATGGAGCATCATGGGATGATATTTCCAATATTCTTATGGAGAATCACAAATATTGTCAACATCCCGTTGGAATAATTGCACATATGATGCTTAAATATTCCAAACATGGTATCGAGTTTGTCAAAAAGAGTCTCGGAAGCACTATTGAAATGTTTCCTGAACTTCAAAAGGAATTTGAAGAAGAAGTAGCTAAGGAAAACGAAAAGACTTTATAAAAGTCTTTTTTATTTGGGCAAATATTTTTTGGCTAGTTCTAAATTGTTTGCTACTGTATTGAATCTATCTTGATTTCTCTTTTTAAAGTTCTTATATTCACTTTCAAACTTAGCTGCCGAATCACGATAGAGAATAGAACACATTACATCTTGATCGACGATTGTATCATAACCATTTAATATCCATATTCCCTGTTCATAATCCGTATTATAGTATGTATGATACAAGGAATTCGGATGTTGCTCTGGATAGGCACTACTCTTTAATCCTAGATTATTAAGTATTATCTTTTTTTCATCGACAATCTCTCCTACAGCATGATACCTTGTATCCAATATATAACTTCTCTTTGCCTTAGAATCTTCAACAATATTGACGACATGATTTGGTACAGTTTTGGAAGGCAAATATTCAATTTTTACTAAAACACCATCAAAGTCTCTTGAGACAACTTGCTTTTCTTGGCCAAATAAATCTATTTCCTTTAGAACTTCATCGATAAGCTTTTGCGCATGATAATTAGTTAAAAAATCTTGTCCTCTATTTTCAATTGTTACTCTTGTATCTGGATAATATACAAATAATCGAGAACTTATATATTTTAAATTGTTGTAAATATGATCTAAAAAATCCGTAGTATGGCGGCAAACCCCAACGCCAGCCATAACTAATAAACCGCAGACATCCATAGGAATATAGTTTTCTAAATTAATAAAAGAATCAGTTATACCATCTTGAAAATCTTTGCTTGATAAATAGCCATTCATATACATATAGCGGAAGTATTCAAAGACTTTGACAATATTTTCTGATATTCCCATATTTTCATATAATTTGCATAAATCACTTATAACATCTTCATATATCTGAATATTTTCTATTATTTTTTCCATCATAATAAAATACCTTTCTATACATCAAAAATTGGTGTACATCTATTTAATTGCTAACTGTTCCTAGATTACTTTATTTAACACGGTTACCTTTTTTCCTAATTTTATTAAATGTTGATAGTAACTCATTAAGTCTTCATCGGTTAATCTTTCCTGATGCTTAGCATATTCTTCCATATAGGAAACTACAGATAATACTCTATCTAAATTATATTCTTTAATTTGGGAAATTGGCTCACCATCCGTCACATAATATTGGCTAATCAATCGGCTTAGTAAATAATAACTTTCCCTTCCAACACTTTCAAGCAAAAAATTTTTATTGTCTCCCATGCGAGCAATCTTAATTTTTTCTTCAAAGATATCAAAGAACTTATCTACCAAATATAAATTATAACCATAAACAGATCCATAAATACCACCCATCAAAAAGGCGGTTAAGTCTCCTCCCCTTCTCTTAAAAATCTCATATATTTTCATACTTGATTTCTCCGTTAATAATTCTTCGAGGATTTCTTCATCCGTATCGCCATCATCATCAATGGTAAGACCAGCCTTATCAATTAATTTTGTAATGTTATTCTTCTTTTTTTCTAATATCCAATCACGCGTAATAGCATGATTAATTTCATGAATCAAAACTTCTTCATCGGTTAAAAATAAATTAAAACAAATAATTCTCTTCGTTCCCGTGTCATCTTTCCAAAGGGTTGTATATGCTCCAACATCATTTATTCTCTTTAAAATATAAGTATAAATATCAAAATTTAAAAATATTGTTTCATCAGTCGTCCCAATAAAATTATTGGGAAGTATTTGTCCCTGAATAAAGGTATGATAAAAATCATTCCGAGCCTCTTGAAATGCAAAATATGGCTTATATTTCTCTCTTTTTTCATCCGAAACTTTATTGCATACTAATTCAATCGTATTCCAATTGAGATAGTAAACATAGATGAGATCTGCAAAATTTTTTAATATTTTGGTGCGAAATCCTTCACCAAAATATTCGATAAAAGATTCTTCTAGAATAGATTTATTCTTAGCCAAAGTTTCTTTTACAAGAGCATCATATTTTTCTATTAGTTCCTTATAGCGCATCATAACTACTCACCTGCTTTTTTTAAGTTTTTTTGCATATCTAAAATTACTTCTTTAGCATTATGAATGTCATTGGCATGTTCCATTACAAAATCCATATTACCTTCTGCGGCTGCTTTGGGATATTGAGGATTATTAACATTAATTTTATCTAATAAATTGACGAAACTTAAATAATCCATTTTATCAGTTAGACTTTCCATAAAACTCTTTATCGTTTCTATCTCACCATCAAATTGATGTTGGTTGACTAAATCTATAAACATTTGGCTTTTGAGCATTGGAAAAAATAACTTTACATCTTCGTGATAGCCAATGGCACGATAGATATTATCTTCATGAACTGTTTTTATACTTTGAACATACCTATGAATATTTTTATTTTCAATATCATATTTGCTAAAAGATTTAACTCGATTAAGTAAAATCTCAGATATATAGGTATTTAGAATTTCATCTAAAGTTCTAGCAATTCTTTTAGAATCAAAACCTTTTTTTGAATTATCATTGCGGGTGTAAAAGGTCTCTTGAAGACCACTTCTCATATAGTAGGTTTTATCATCAAGTAATATATTGGTATTATAATATCCCATAAGAGCATGACGAATTTCGTGAATTATCATTTCTAATTTTAATGCAGGTGTTGCTAAATAATCTTGAACATGAGTACCTAATAAAATTATTTGAGGATTCTGTTTTAAATCGGGATTTTGAAATACCTTTAAATTGGGAATAAAGAATGTAATTGCTGCGGAATCCCCAGGGATTTCATCAAAGCCATTTCTTAGTGCTATTTCTCCGACATTACCAGGTTCATAAATTATTTTTACCTTATCAAATAAGTCATATAGGGGAAGATCTACAGATTTTCCTAAATCCATATAAAAACTAACATACGTACAAGTAATCATATCTAATAATTCTTCGGAATAATTATACTTTTTGGCAATTTCTTGCATTAGATAATATTTATCGTTTAATAATTTATTAAATTTATTATTTTCCATTATCTCACATCCCTTTATACTTTTTCTTATTTGGCTCTTTAATGTATTTTTCAATATCAGTTATATCTTGAACATCGACATAGTATCCCTCATAATCTGATGGATAGTCCCGAAACATGGCAAACATGGGATCAATATTTCCCTCAGTTGAGAACCAGACAACATTAGGGTTCTCCTGTGATAATCTAGAGATATCATACGTAATATCAAAGTCGGAAAAAATATATATTGTTCGATTTTTTATCTCTCTTAATTCATCATATAGAGAGGGAGATTTATCATATACTGTACAATCAAAATTATAGTAGTTTTCCTCATCGCAATTGACGACATGTTTGACATCTATTCCTCCACTACTTGGTTTTTTTATGACTAATTTTCGGAGAATAGAGCTATTATATGTTAAATATATTATGGAATCTTTTATAGCTAAACTTCCTATAGCGTTGACATACATTTCAAGGGAATCATCATTAGAAGGTGATAAATCAAAGACATACACATCTGGTTTATATATCGGGCTAACTAAATCATCTAATATTTTAAATTTTTGATTGGTTATATAATGACCGATTATGGCTTTTTTATCATATTTGTAAGTTCCCTTTCTAAATGTTTCAAAGCTCAGAGAAGTTAATTTTTTCAATATTTTATAAACCTCAGTTTGTTCAATATCGTTTATTCTATCACTCGCATGTTGCTTACTAGATGAATTATCTGAGTGTTCTCTTTTTTCTTGCTCGTCATAGTTATTCATTAAGTCATCGAAGTCATTTTCTTCTTTTTCATCTTCTCCTTGGGAAGGTGTTTTTTCTTCTCTTTTATCAGCATCATGCTCTGATGTTTCCTCTTGTTCTTGATTATCCGATGATGACTTAGAAGATTTTTCTTGTTCTTCTTGTTCTTCTTGGGTTTTATTTTCTTCACTTTCCTGACTCTCTTCGTCATTGCCCCTAGCATCTTCATCATTAGAACTGTCATGATTTTGTTTTTGTGCTTCTTGTTCTTTTGCTTCATTATCTGACTCTTGTTTTTCATCTTGTTGATCTGAGTCATCTTTTTCTTCGGGATTCTTTGAACTTGCTTCTTCTTTAGAATCTGTTTGTTCTCCGTTTTCTTTTTCGCCTGTTGTTTCTTCATCTTCCTTTGTTGATTCACTTTTCTTTGCCTCATTATCTGATTCTTGTTTTCCTTCTTGTCCTTCTGAAGCACCTTTTTCTTGAGACTTTTTAGAATTTGCCTCTTCTTTAGAATCTGTTTGCTCTCCGCTTTCTTTTTTAGAATTTTCATCTTGATTCTGACTTTTTTCTTTTAAAGAGTCTGATTTTTCGTTTTCGCTATTTTCTCTATTTTGCTGACTATCGTTTTCAGGATTATCCTGAGACGGACTCTTCGAATCTTGATTTAAAGAATCATTTTGTTGACCGTCTTGCTTTTGTTGTTGAGCCTGACTATTTTCTTGATCATTGGAGTTTTCTTCGTGGGTTTGATCATTTGGTTGATTACTAGACTCTTTTGAACTAGCATCACTTTTTTCCTCTGGTTCTTCATTTTCTTCTTGTTTTAATCTACTTGGATCAATCCGAAAATAGTCATCCATAATTAAATCGGGATATTTAAACTCTTCACCATAATCTAATAATTCATCTAAACTGGGTACCTTATCCATAATTTTTTTACAACCTTTTTTAGGGCCTTTTCACTAGTCATAAGAGCTGATACTTGGGAAATTGAATTATAATAATTGGCAAAGGCTGGTGTTTCCGTAATATCATCGCGTATTCCAGGAATTCTTTGGCGATTGTCTGGATCATCAACTATTCTTCCCGTCTGAGACATAGTAAGTGATGAAAAATATGCCGGATTTCTTTCAGCAGAAAAATCTAAGACGAAATTGCCGAATACTTCCCTAGCAACATAGGCGATTTCTTTTTGGAAAGGATCTAACTGCTGTAGATATTCGTCGTTTTCAAAATCTTCATCAGATGTGTACATAAGAAAATCGTTTTTTAAATAATATTTTGGATAAACATGCATACTCTTTTTAGCATCATTGCGCTCAATAACCCATTCAAAGACATAATTGCCTTCAACCTTCTTATATTCAGGATCATCATTCCAACTATTTTTTGCTGGTTCATATTCCATAGTTGTCACGGACATAGGCATGAAATTATCAATTTTTACTTCCCATCCATCTAAACGCATTCTCTCCCATTCGGCTTTCTCTTTTTCAAATTTAGACATCTTTTTAATTAAATTTTTATGTCTATGTGCATTAAATCTCTTACCATTTATAAAGGATGCTGGCAAGGCTAGTTCGGGATTAAAGCGGCATAAGTTTTCAATAGCTTTATATAATGGCTCAGCCTTATATTTTTGCATATATCTAAAGTAACTTGAATTAAGAGTATCATCATAAGTTATTTTTAAATTCGGATCATTGTAAGTATAATGCCCATTTTGATATCTCATTTTATCTAATACTAATTTCGGTGTTCGCGATAATACTTTGGCATTCAAACCAGTTAGCTTAAATTCATCGGCAACAATTCTGGAAAAAAAGAATTGGTTTTCAATATCAATATTTTCATTATCATCATAAATAATCGTAATAATAGTACTTAATCCACGCATGAGCAAATAAGGTGAAACATATTCTTTATTTGCAACTAAAATTAAAGTCCCTTTATGTCTAACAATAGCAATGAAGTTATCACCATCGGTATCTAAAAAGCCAAAGCGACTATTGGGATTTCCCTTAAATCTTATTTTTCCAAATAATTGATCAATAGCACGAGGATCTTTATGAGAAATAACTCCCAATTCAACAATTTTTTCTTTGTTTTCTCGATCAATAAATACTAGAGCTGAATCATCTTTCATGTTATCTAGGATGTTGGCAATGTCTTTCATGTTATCTAGGATGTTGGCAATGTCTTTCATAGGATCTTCTAAATCATCTTCTTCAAAGATAATTTCTCCACTGTCCTTCTTTTGAACATACTGATCAATTAAACTATTAGGATCTCTTTCCGTCATATATTCATTAGGATTACTCATATCTAAATCGAGAGTTTCATTATTATAATTACTTTCCATTTGTTGATATTTAAATTTTTTAACCATAAGGTTGGTTATTTTTTCACGAGCTTGATCATCTTTACCTAATTTTCTAATTAAGCTACTTATTCTTCTTGAACTATTAACTCCACTTTCATACAAGACGTGATCTCCGGTTATTGCCGTTGTTAATTCTTGCAAAGCTGGTAGTCTTCTTAAGAATTTTCCATTATTTTCCATCTGTTCATTATATATTGCTTCATAGACCTTACAGATAAATTTTAAAAACTTTGGATCATGATGCATTCCTTCGAAATTCTTAAGCAAAGTCTTATAAGCTAAGACTGGAGGCATTGGTGGTAATTTTATTAAGTTTGCTCTTCTTTTGAAGGCCTCAGATACTTCTCTTTCATCATTTTTGGCAAAAATAACGAAAATTCTTTTTCTTCCTTCTGGCGTTAATTCCAATGTTTTATTATCCATAGTCTCAATTCGACCATTTTGCAAAAAATCCAAAAAGTAAGCATCTAATGTTTCACGAGCTTTATCTAATTCATCT
>CAJTKV010000025.1 GCA_910577075.1 uncultured Bacilli bacterium | reverse complement strand
TCTACTGCTGCTGCTAAGATTTCACTTGCTGTTGAGGATGCGGGTATTGTTTGTAAGACAATATTGTCTGTTGATTCTTCAATGGTATCTTCTGTACTTTCCATAACGACTTCTTCAGTATCAGGAGTTTTAGAACTGCAACCAGTAAATAGCAAATTTGCCGATAAGACGGCCATTCCAGCGAATAATTTAAACCTCTTCTTTCTCACGAAAATTCCCCCTCTTTTAAATATTCATATTTTACACTTAATTTAGAAAAAATGCAAATAAAAAAGAGCAATTTCTTACTCTTTAGATATTTATGTCTTCATTTATGAATTCTTTATCGTCTATCAATAATTCGTGGATTTCCTCTTCTTTGGTATCTAAGAACACTTCTTCGATACGATCTACTCGGCATTTTTCACTTGTTATAATCGCTTCGACTTTAGCAATGGCATTTTCTAATATATCGTTGACAACGACATAATTATACTTAGTTACTTCATTTATCTCTTTGTAAGCTGTATGGAATCTTTCAAGGATTTTTTCTTTACTATCCGTACCTCTATTCCTCAATCTTTTAGCCATCTCTTTAATTGATGGAGGCATAATAAAGATAAATAGAGCCTCAGGAACAAGCTTTTTGATGTTATTAGCTCCCTCAATTTCAATTTCTAAAATCACATCAATTCCGGCTTTTAGTTTATCACCAATAAATTCTTTTGGCGTACCATAGTAATTACCAGCATACTTGGTATATTCTAGAAAATATCCCTCTTCTATCTTTTTTTCAAATTCCTCCTTAGTTACAAAATTATAAGTTTTTCCAGGTATGTCATTTTCCCTTATGGGACGAGATGTCGTAGAAACAGATAGCCATCTGTTTTTACTATCATTTTTTAAAAGACCTTCTATAACACTTCCTTTACCAGAACCACTTGGTGCTGAAATAACTATTAAGGTTCCCCTACTATTTTGTTTAATCATCTAATCACATCCTTGTTATATCAATATAACATAAAATATCATTAAAAAAAAGAATTGTGACATAAAATGGCAATTCTTTTTGTGCAAATATAAATATCTTATGATTGCAATACTAATTGAGGTCTATTTCAATATAGTAGCCTTCACCAAATTCAACAGTTGATAAAAATCGATATTTTAGTTTCTGAGTATTGTAATCAAATGAAAATGATTCATTGTAAGATATAACATCATCAGGCAATGCACTTTTCTTTATAGTATTATCATTATTTAAGATATCTCCTGATTTGAAGATGTTTTGCTTATCTTTTTCTAAAAGAGCCTTTTCCTTTTCAATTCCTTTAAAGTTATTAACTATCTGAATTAATTTTTTGTTGTCTATAGACTTTATTGTATCAAGATTATCTTTTTTTACCCCGGCTAAACTTATGGAATCAATTTTTGCGGAATCAATTGTAAGCATATATGCTTTATTGGTCTCAATCTGAATATTTTGAATGGTAGATGACGATGATGCTAATGCTGTTTTACTGTCAACTATATAGTAAGTGATGAATACTACTCCTGAGCTTTTATCATCATATGGGAGATTATACTTTATTTTGTAATTTGATTCGCTGAAATCTGAATCGTAATCCTTAATAATATTTAAGACATCATTCATGCTTGAATATTTTTTTAATAAAGTGAATGTTAATTCTTTTTCATCATTGCTAAGTTTAACAAGTTCTTTCATAAATGATGAGACATCTATGCTCTTAGCAATTTCTAAACTTACATAATTACTTTCTAAATTATTATCAATAACTTTATATTCTTTTACACGATTATTGTCCTTATCATTTTTTACTACTAAAATTCCCACAATAACTGCTACTATTGTTAAAACTTAAACAACTGAAATTAATAATATTTTTTTTCTTATTCATTTTTCACCTATACAACTCTTTCTTAATTTAATTATATCACTTTTTATCATACGTGTATAACATATATCTTAACTATTTAAAAACAACTTTTTTGTCATGAAAAAAGCCCTTAAGAGCTTTTAAACTTACCAACTAGATATTCTTATTTAGTATTATCTCTTTTCTATTACTTATTTAACGCATTTATATTCTGTTGATGTGATAGATAAAAATTGAATATCTTTACTACCTTGCATTTTATTACATACTTCTAATTTGAAACTATCCTCAGATAAAGATTTTTTTTCAGCATTATATTGATAGACAATTGTTCCTCCATCGTATAGACCTAAAATGTTTTCCATTTGATTCGAGATATCATCGATAGTTAATAATTCGTTTTCTAAAGCTTCTGATAAAAGCATCTTTTTTTCTTTATTATCTATATAATATACTTCGCCACATTTCGAATAAATCTTTTTACCATCTTTATATGTGTATATGACTTTTTCTTCTGAATCGCAATTCTTATTTTCTAGACTTATTTTAAACATCTTCTTTTCATCTATTGTTGCAGTATTCTTTAGAATGTCTTTATTAAGAAAAATTATAAGTGCAACTGTAATTACTATTGCTATTATGCTTATTAATATAATATGTTCTTTTTTCATCTATAAGATCTCCCTATATATTGATGTTGCTCCTGTTTCTTTATGTGTAACTTTGATGTACAAATTTAATACTATTCTTTTTTCATTATCATCATATGTCTTTTTTGTCGAGTGTAAAGAAACTACATAATCTTTATATTGTTCTTTATATTTCTTTAATATTTCTTCTGCATATTCATTTATTACTTTAGTATTATCTAAATCAGTGGCATTTGTTTTACTATATTCGGTTCGATAATTAGAAATTATTTTATTTTTAAAGTCATCCATATTATCATATAATTCAATAGTGTTGTTTTCAACTAATGCTGTATATCCATGTTCTGTTTTTGCGCCATCTAACATATAATTAAAATCATAGATTGTGCCATCTGGACTTTCTGATACTTCCATTTCATAATCATTTTCATTAAAGTTTTCATCAAAATTATTTTTTATATTTTGAGTAATTAAAGTTTTAATATCATTTTTGTTTTTTATTGATATAGTTAGTTTCTTTCGATTATCTATATCCATGTTTTCATATAGCACATTTGCTGCCGCCGCGTTTGTTGTAGTAGCTGTTCCTTTAACTGTCGCATCACCATACACTCTATGTGTCTTCATGTTTTCGTTATGAGTATATGATAAAGAATTTGCGTACTTATAAGAGTCCCTGAAAGTTTTTCCACTTTTTAGTTTGCTAAAAAAGGCCTCATTCCATTTGTCAGTTTCACCTTCAATAATTTCATAAACCCATCCAGTTGTAACTTTTACACCTTTAGTTTGTGCATACTTTGATATGTTATTGGTTGTCTGTGCAGTGTTACATCCCATAAAAATTCCTATTTTTGTTTTGTTTAAATTCAACGAAGAAATCTTTTTGTAATTAGTTATTGTGCCTACTCCATCTTGAATGAAGCCAGTTGAATAATTATTTCCTTTTCCTAAATAATCCCAACCAATGTATTCTTTTGCTCCGTGCCCATGAAAAAAGAATGCTCCAGAGGTATTTTTAGATGTATTATATTGTTTTATATCGCTCTCCAATGAAGATACTGTAGGTACAATATCAATAAAAGAATGGTAACCTAATGATGCATACGAATTTCCTGCATAAATCGCTTCACCTGAGCTGTCTAGTCCTTTCCCAAAATCTGTGCCGATAGATAGTGCCTCTTGTGCTGATGTGTTAGTTATTAATGCTAGTAACATTATACTTAATAAACTTAGTTTTTTTATTATTTTCATTTTCTTATCTCTTTCTATTTTTATAATATTTTTTTACTTTTTCAATGCTTACGATATGCCGCCGTATAGTTATTTCTATAATATTTCTAGATAAACTCATTTTTTTATTTTTCCTTTTATACGGTTATTGAAACACCATTCATCTGATCATATACATTTATGCCTGTTCCACTAAATTTAAATACGCTCCCATATCCACTTGACGATATAGTATATTTTTTACTGTTTGCTAGACTTATTGAATTTTTTGCATGTTGATAACTTGCATATACTGTTCCGCCCTTACTAACATAATAAGTTTGATTGACTATATAATTTGTTCCGCTTGAAGGCAATAATATCGAGACACCAAACCCATTAGTATCTTTCTTAATTTCTGATGAAGTATTTGTACTTGATGATGTATAAGCCTTTGTTATTGGATTGGTTATAAGCTTTGTTTTGTTTAAATATGCACCTATAACATCGTAACTTTTAGTAGTAGGTGTTGATTTCCAAGTTGCTACAACAGAAATAGCACAATTAGTACTACAACTCTTACTTATTTTTAATGTCTTATTTGGTTCACTAATCGTAGTATCCCTAGACATTATAGGATTTAAATTTATCGTTTCAATCTCTCCATTTATGATATTAGAGTCAACAAAATCTTGATAATCAATTACTGTCATTTTATCTTGATAACCTTCCCAATAGAATTGAGATATAAAATCATATTCCTCTTTAGTAAATTCCACATTATATCCATTAATATAATATATATCTTTAGATTCAAGATTTTTTGCATATACATTTATGAATGGCATTATTATAAGCATTAAAATTACATATCTTATCTTTTTCATTTCACTTCTCCTTCTTTAACCCTATTATAAATAATATAGGCATAAAAAGAAAAGCAACAATCGGTTGCTTTCGCTAGAGTTGCGCAACTGAAACACTAAAATTAGCTAAAGTTGCTTTTTATTTTATTTAAAATTTCTTCAAAGTTGCTATAATATTCTTTATTATTATCTGAAATATTATTTAAATCTATAGACACTTCTTCTATAAATACATTATCTTCATACTTCTGATATGATAGACAATTATTCATTAGATCAAATTGCCAAATTTCCATTACATTTTCATCAGTAATATTAATCATTAACATATCATCTATATAATCACATACTATTGATTTATTGTTTTCTTTTTTAATATATTGATAACCATCATCATTCTTTTTAAAATTCTTTTTTATAAATTGATTTAAATCATTTATTTCATATTTAGAAGTAATATTAGTACCTTCAATTACTTCAGGAAGACTAGATTTACTAAAGACTTTATTTATCTTTTCTTTTTCTAATCTAAGATTTAAAGTTTCTACTGTACCATCCTCTAATATATAATCTATTGATAAACTATTAAGCATAGCATCTAAAGAGTTTAAATTGAAATAAGCATTATAACCTAAATAGTCTCTTAGAAAAATACCAGCATTGTTGAAATTATTAGTCTTATACATAGTGATACGTTCTTGATCTTTGTTATAATAGTATAATTCTAAATTATTTATATTTTCTTCTTTCTTAGAAATGATTTGACCAATTTGAAAATAATACTTTTCATTTGTTAAAAATATCATTCCATCAGTGACAGAAAAAGATGAGTTTTCTCCAAAAATATTGTAAACACTTACGGAATTATACAAATGAATAGCTAAAATTGATACTAATGATAATATAAAAGTTATAATAATTATTATGATTATATAAAATCTCTTTTTTGATTTTATATAATATTCGTTATATGAATTGTATAAATTTATTATAATATTATTTGTAGTAAATTTATCAAAGGTATTCTTCCCCTCGTCATTTAAAATTCTTGGACTATCTAAGCTGCTATTTGAAATTGTTTGTAATTCTAGCTGTTGTTTTAATAAATCATCATTTGTAACATTATCTATTTGATAAGCGTGAAATAGAATTTCTTCTATTGGCACTTTAAAAACTTTACTTAATCTTGCTAAAGATTCACTATCAGGGAAGGTCTTTCCTTGTTCCCATTTACTAACTGCTTGCCTAGTAACATATATCTGTTCTGCTAATTGTTGTTGCGTTAAGTTTTTCTCTTTTCGCAGCTTAGCAATATATTCACCAATATTTTTCTGTATCATAAAACTCAGCCCTTTGCAATATCAATATTATATCAATTAAGATATAATATTCAAGATAAAAAGAGTAATTTAGCGGTAAAAGTGTGATTTGAAATGTTAAGAATTTATAGTCTTAATAAAATGCAACAAAATTACAACAAACTATTTGCTGATAAAAATTTTAAGAATATTTACATTTTATATACTTTAATGTTTTAAACCTTTGCTGCCACAATCATATCCAAGGCTGCGTAAGTAATCATATTTATTAATAATTTTATTTTCAGTAGTAGTAGAGGTAATAATAGATATATTGCTCTTATTTTTATTTTTATTAGCTAGCGTAAAAGCAGAACCTATACCAACACCTCCAATAATTAAAATTGTAATTATAGTTATTATTAATTTTTTATTCATACTTCACACTTCCTATGCATTATTATAGCAAAAAGCGTATGATATTTTCAATAGCTAGTAATCACATGAAAAAAGCCCCTAAGGGCTTATGTTAATATATTTTTACTATTTCAATTATATCTGATTCTTTTTCGTAATAACCAATAGTTAATTTATCTCCGCTAGATAAGAATGCTAGAGAATCCCCTAAATTAATGGAAGCTACATATTTTTTATTATCACTAGAAGTAATATAAAAGTATGTATTTCCTCCCTTAGTTGCGGATTTGATATTTTTGATTGTAATATCTTTTTTAGCAATAATATCATCGCTTATTTCATCAGCATAATTATTTAAATAATTTTGGGCAGCAGCATCTATTCCTTTGGAAGCATCTGTTACTACAACTTTTTGATAATCTGCTACATCAATAAATCCATACATCTTAACTAATCCTGCAGCATCTTTTAAACTTACAAGGTAAGTTGGCTTGTTGTTTAAGTTAATAAGCAATGGGAATGTTGATACATAGTTCATCTGTTGAACTTGTCCTTGAGCAGAGGCCATAGCACTGAATTCTTCGGCTCCGGCTGCACTGTAGAATGTGGTTTCCCCAGTACGCATATTTGATAGAATAAATCCTAGGTTTGACTCATCAGCTAAGACAGAGGTGATTCCCGTATAGAGATATACATCGTCATCCATAGCTAAATAGTTATATCCCTCAGTCGTATTAACGACATTCTTTTGACCAAAGATACTATTTAGGAATCCTCCTTTATAATTTCCCCAGTCATCTACTTGTTCAATTATTAAATCAGCATTATAGGCATTATCTACCCAGTTTGGTACATCTTCAATTTTATATTTTTTAGATTCTCCAGTTATTGGATCAAGTATTACTACTCCAGTTACACGAGTTTTCAAACTAATTCCCGTATAACTATAAGTTGGAATAACCCAGTATGGATTGCCATCATTATCTATTTCGAATTTTGGATCGGCAAATAATGTCGTTGGATATTTGAATCGCAATACACGATACAAGTCTTCACTGAAGAAGGCACTTGGCATATATTTCATACCTTTATCTAGTTTTGTCAATTCTGAATTTCCATTGACTGAATTAACAGTAATGTAACCTTTGACTCCCTCTTTGCGGTTAGATATCCACTTAATTATATCGGCATATTCTAGTGGTGTTACACGCAAGATATCATTCTTATAGTTTATTTGAGTATATTGATCACTTACGTAATATTGACTTACCAACTCACTCATCTGTCCCATAACGCGATCCCCTAGTTTTTCACTGGAATCACGATCTAATAAAGGCAAAGTTTTAAAGTCTACTTCGGCGATGTCTTTAGTAAAGTCCCCAGATTCGTCAACTGTTATACGTCGAGCATAACTACTGGCATTGAATATTGGCGAACAGACAAAGTCAATTACCAGTATACCTAATACTATGAGACATATAAGCACTAATGGAATAGAAACTACTTTCACCAACTCTACTTCGTTTTTTCTAGTCGATCTTAAATGGACAACTTCTTTTGTTGCTTCGGCAATCCCAAAGAAAAATGCGAATCCCATTAGAGCAACAACTACAAATGCCCAAAATCCTATACTTGTAGGATTTATAGCTGGTAAAAAGAAGTAATAAATAAGACCAACGAAGATTACTTCAAGTATTCCAGCAATAATATATGATTTTTTCATACATTCACCTCTTGACTTTATAATATTACATATATTTACTAAAGTAAATGTTTTTATTTACTTTTTTATACTTTTGAATTAAAATATAAAACAACTTAGGAGGTAAATATGGTATATTTAGATGTTGATGAATTTGAAGATATTGAATAGTTGATGAAGGAGAGTTAGAATTTAAGGATAACTTAGCCATTGCAAAGGTATGGGTTAATCATACTAATTCACAAGGTGGAGAGTTATGCTATGGGACATATACAATTGTCAGAAGAGTAAGTGATAATTTAATGGGCCAGGAAGCACGATATGAATTAGCCGATGGAATAAACCAAGATTTTAAATTAGCTCAATATGTAAAATCAATTACAAGAGCAGGTAATCACTTTATCTTTGAAGTGAGAAATGGCATTCATGAGGAAAGTACTGAGTGGTCAGAGTATTATCATTATGAATATGACAAAGAAACAGATTCATTTATAAATAATGGAAAGTTAGATGGCATTCCAACAATGACTAAAAATGATGGTATAGTAATAATCAACAATAGTAAAATGTATTCTTTGAATACAAAAGGATATATTGGTGATGAACACACAAATATAGAAGATGTCGATGGTAATAATTTCTTTATCTATGATGATATAACAACTAGCAGTCCTAGTTCCTTACATAATCATTTAATGTGCATAATGACTGCGGAGGGAGTTAAAATATCTGCCGTATATTCGGCAAATCTTAAGACATGGACTGCTGATGATATTGATGTTCCTTATGAGGAAATAAAGAAACACGAAATTGAGAAGTTAGATGCAAAATTAGCAGAAGAAGAAAAACATAAAAAATTTTTAAAATTAATTAGCATTAAAGAGCAATAAACTATTGCTCTTATTTTATGATAAAATATTATTAAGAGGCGATAATTATGTTTAAAAATACAATTGATAATAAACGCTATTATACACTTAATTGTTTTTATAAAAAGAAGTTTAATTCCAAAGTATTTAAAGTAAGCCTAAATGGGGGTTTTTCTTGTCCTAATAAAGTTAACGGAGGAAGTGGATGTATATTTTGTTCCAAACTAGGTTCCGGGGACTTTGCTGGTAATAAGGGTGATGATTTGGTAACACAGTTTAATGAAGTTCGCAGTATTTTACATAAAAAGTGGCCCGAAGCAAAATACATTGGATATTTTCAAGCTAATACTAATACCTATGCTCCTTTAGAGGAATTAAAGGAAAAATACGAAACTATTTTAAAGTTGCCAAATGTCATTGGTCTTAATATTGCAACGAGAAGTGATGCTATTAGTAATGAGGTTTATGATTATTTAAGTGAATTAAACGAAAGAACTTTTTTGACTGTGGAAATTGGCTTACAGTCAATGCACGATGAAACTTTAAAGTACATTAAACGAGGACATGATTTAGCTAATTTTGAAAAGTGCATAAAAGAATTAAAGAGAAGAAAAATAAGAGTGGTTGTCCACATAATAAATGGTCTTCCAAACGAAACAAAAGAGATGATGATTGAAACAGCTAAATACCTCAATACTCTAGGCATTGACGGAATAAAGATTCACATGTTGCATGTTATAAAAAATACGGAGCTTGCGGATATATATGAAAAAGAACATTTTCATATATTAACAAAGGAAGAATATGTTGATATTGTCATTAACCAACTGGAATATTTAAATGAAAATATCGTTATAAATAGAATTACCGGAGATCCAGTTAAGGAAGATTTGATTGAACCCATGTGGCTTTTAAAGAAATTCTGTGTATTAAATGATATTGATAAAGAAATGAAAAAAAGAGATACTTATCAAGGAGTTAAATCCTCTTAGGTATCTCTTTTTATAATCCATTGATGTCTATTCCCTCTTTTTCTAACATATCGGCAAAGCGCGTCTTAAAGTCAAGTAAGGCTTTTTCTTTGGCATCATCATAAATGGAATTAGTATTTTTCATAGCTAAATAGATATGCTTTAGTGTTACTGTATCGGCATTTTCAAATATAGCATAACTGAAGGCACTAGATATCATTGTCAAACAGATATCAGGATATCTATTTTGGATTTCATAAATACGCTTATATTCACTCGTGTATTCAACAATCCAGGCAAATATTCTCTCTCTTTGAAATTCGGTATACCCCAGTTTAACACCCATTTTCTTTTCAAATTTAGGAGTGGTTCCCAAGAGAATCTTAACGACATCATCACCCTGAGCTTCGGCTATATCAATTTTAATAAAACGTCTAACAAAAGCACGATCTCTTAAGATATAGGCTTCATATTCTTCACTAGTAGTTGCACCTATCATTAATATACGACCACGGTCCAAGTAGGGCTTTAACATGTTGGCAAAGTCGACATCAACAGAACCACCATTTTTAGCAACAAGTAGATGAACTTCATCGATGAATAGAATAGTCTTTTCGATGTTATCTATTTCATCTATCAATAGTTGAAGTTTAGATACCTCAGTTCCGTTAACGAGTGTTTTTCCCAATAAAGCTGGTAAATTTATTTTGATAATGCGCCATCCCTTGATTGCATCAGGAACATCATTTTGATGAATGCGATAAGCAAGTCCTTCAACAAGAGCTGTCTTACCTATACCTGGTTTACCAACAAGCAAAGCACTTTTGTCGGGAGTAATAAGCGCTAAAATCATTTTTTTAATCTCTTCATCACGTGCTATGGCTGGATTGGTAATGTATTCTTTATCTGTAAGAATTTCTCCATACATCTTTATAATACTTACTTCATTATCTTTGCTATTTACTTGATTGTCAATAACTTCTTTGTTTTCAACATTTTCTTCTGCCTCTTTAAAGGTTTCGACATCATCATCAAGTTCTTCTATTTCTTCTATCTCTTCGATCTTGGAAATTTCAGTTTTATCGTCTTCTAATTCGTACATAAAATCTCACCTATAAAGATTATATCATTAAACTTCCTATTATTAAATAAAAAAAGATTGTTAATTACTGCTTAGTTTTCAACAATCTTTTTATTAATTATTATAAATTTATCATTAATCAATAATTTATGAAATATATTTACTTAAATCTTTATTATTTTGTTCATATGACCATTTTCAACGGTATAACAATCACTTGAAATAAATTTAGCTGACTCATCAATTTTTAGAACTTCTTCTTTTAAGTGATAAAAATAATCATTAGGCACCACTATAAAGATAATGGGTTTTCTTAAGAAGCCAACACCATTTGTCGATTCAATAAGAGAATATCCCGTACTCAAATGATCTTGTAAATATTGTTCAACTTCCTTAGTATGCTTAGTTTTAATGTAACATAATTTTGATGTCGAAACACCTAAGATAATATAATCAGATATATAATTCATAATTTTGAGAAATATTATGGCATATATGGTTTTAATTAAACCAAAGTTAACAGCACCAATTACAACGATTATGCCATTGATAAGATTGGAGACCTGACCCATGGGCAAATGAAAAAAGTGTTGAATTATTTGGACGATGGAGTCGGACCCACCAGTATTAAATCCTGTTCGATAAATGAGACCATAACCAAATCCCATAATAATAGAATTGATAATTACCGCAAAGAGAAAACTATCAAATTTGACATTGACAAGATTGGATATCGGAGATGTGATATTAATCATAATAGTGTAGACAGCAAAGCCAACAATGGAATAACTCGTGTGTTTAATTCCCATTAATATCAAAGATAAAATAATGAGAAAAACGGTTACGACATTAATAAAAAGATTAATGTTAATATTAAATACTTTATTAACAATTATGGCAAGTCCACCAATGCCACCAAATACTAAATCATTTGGCACGATGAAGCAGTTATAAATTAGAGCAACAATGAATGCTCCAATAACCAAAAAGAGAAATCTATTAACACGATTTTTCTTAGTGATATGAACTAATATATTATCATCAACAATCTTCATATTATCACCTATTATAATTTTACTATTAACGAGAGTTTTAGTCAAAAGAAAAAGAAGATTACTCTTCTTTTCCTAGTTTGGCATATTTATCAATAATATCATCTAAATTATGCTCTTTATTTTTATTGTCTATAGCAACTGCTGACATAGGATATGTCTCTTTAACTACAACGTCCTTAATATTTTTTAACTCACTAACCTTAGTAACTTTAAATTTCTTAGATTCCGAATTAACTAAATTGTTGATGTAAAATAATTCTCCTTTGCTGTTGATAGCAAAAATATAATAGTATTCACCTTTGTCCTTGGTAACACGAAAGACTTGGGTAATATCCTTTTGAATCAAATATCCTTCTCCATTATTGATAGTTATGGTTTTATCTTTAAATTCTTTTAATAGGTTTTCCGAAACAATGTTAGCATATAAATTGTCTTTATAGATGGTGAATCCCGATGTTATATATTTATCGTCTGTTTTATCATAATCTGGGATGTCTATTGATATGGCATCAACGTAGTCTTTGTCTGACTCTTTGGGTATAGTTGTGCTAGTGATGGGATTTTTAGCTTTTGGCTTATTATCATCTGTTTTTTTATTGACATAAAATAGGGAAATTGTTGCTCCAATGATAATAATTGATAAAAGAGCCATTGCTATTATCTTTATCTTGTTATTTTTTTCAAATTGTTCTTTCATATTCTTTACCTCTTAATTAAATGATAGCATAGTTGAAAAGAAATAAAAGAGAATTTTTATTATTTTACAAAAATTTACAATAGAAAAAACTCACATAAGTGAGTTTTTTGTATAGTTTATTACTCGATAATTTCAGAAACTACACCAGAACCAACTGTTCTACCACCTTCACGGATAGAGAACTTAGTTCCTTGTTCAATAGCAACTGTAGAAATTAATTCAACAGTAATATCTACATTGTCACCTGGCATAACCATTTCAACACCTGCAGGTAATTCGATAACACCTGTAACATCAGTTGTTCTGAAATAGAATTGAGGTCTGTAGTTTGTGAAGAATGGAGTATGACGTCCACCTTCTTCTTTGCTTAGAACGTAAACTGCAGCTTTGAATTTATGATGTGGAGTAACTGATCCTGGTTTAGCAAGAACTTGTCCACGTTCAACGTCTTCTCTAGCGATACCACGTAGTAAGATACCAGCGTTATCTCCTGATTCAGCATAATCAAGTGATTTTCTGAACATTTCGATACCAGTAACTACTGTCTTTCTTGTATCTCTTAAACCGATAATTTCAACTTCGTCGTTAAGATTTACTCTACCACGTTCAACACGTCCAGTAACAACTGTACCACGTCCTGAGATAGTGAATACATCTTCAACGCTCATTAGGAATGGTTTATCTGTATCTCTTTCAGGTGTATCAATATAAGTATCAACAGCAGCCATTAAATCTCTAATAGATTGTTCAGCAGCAGGATCACCTTCGATAGCCTTAAGAGCAGAACCCTTAATAACTGGACATTCTGAATCGAATCCATATTCTCCTAATAATTCTCTAATTTCCATTTCTACTAATTCAAGAATTTCTGGGTCATCAACTTGGTCACATTTATTCATGTAAACAACGATTTTAGGAACACCAACTTGTCTTGATAGTAAGATATGTTCTCTTGTTTGTGGCATTGCACCATCTGTTGCAGCTATAACAAGTATAGCACCATCCATTTGAGCAGCACCAGTAATCATGTTTTTAACATAGTCAGCATGGCCTGGGCAGTCAACGTGAGCATAATGTCTAGTTTCTGTTTCATACTCGATATGAGCAGTGTTAATAGTAATACCACGTTCTCTTTCTTCTGGAGCCTTATCGATATCTGCATAATCCATTTTATCTTTTGAGAATAATTTAGAAATTGCAGCTGATAAAGTAGTTTTACCATGGTCTACGTGTCCGATAGTACCAATATTAACGTGTGGTTTACTACGATCAAATTTTTCTCTTGTCATAATGTTTTCCTCCTAATTAATTTTTTTCTTATAACAAATTTATTTTATCTAATTCTTGATATTAAATCAAGTATTATTCATTAATTTACGCTGTTTTTCTTAATAATTTCATCAGCGATGGATTTTGGAACTTCTTCATAATGATCTTTTGTCATTTGGAAGTTACCTCTACCTTGTGTATTACTTCTTAAGTCAGTAGCATATCCGAACATCTCTGATAATGGTACCATTGCCATTATTCTTAATGAGTTACCGATAGATTCTTGACCAAGTGGTTTACCACGACGGCTTGTTAAATCTCCCATAACGTTACCCATATATTCTTCAGGTACATCTACTACAACTTTCATTATTGGTTCTAGTAATACAGCTTTACATTTATTCTTAGCTTCTTTCAAAGCCATAGAAGCAGCAATCTTGAAGGCCATTTCTGATGAGTCTACATCATGGTATGAACCATCATATAATGTAGCTTTAACGTCTACCATTGGATATCCAGCAAGAATACCACCTTGCATTGCTTCTTGTAAACCTTTATCAGTTACTGGGATATATTCACGAGGAACAACACCACCTACGATGCCATCAACGAATTCATATCCTTTACCTGGATTTGGTTCAAATCTAACCCAAACATGTCCATATTGTCCACGTCCACCAGATTGTTTAATGTACTTACCTTCACATTCACCCATTTGAGTAATTGTTTCACGATAAGCTACTTGTGGTCTACCTTTATTACATTCAACGTTGAATTCGCGTTTCATACGATCAACGATAATGTCTAAGTGTAATTCTCCCATTCCGGATAAAACAGTTTGACCTGTTTCAGCATCAGTCTTAACTCTTAGAGTTGGATCTTCTTCTACCAATTTTTGAATAGCTAATGCCATCTTATCTTGGTCATTTTTACTCTTAGGTTCTACTGCTATATCGATAACTGGTTCTGGGAATTCCATACCTTTCATGATACAGAAGTGTTTTTCATCACATAATGTATCGGCAGTAGTCGTATTTTTAAGTCCTACAGCTGCAGCAATTTCTCCAGCAAATACTTCTGTAATCTCTGTACGATTATTTGCATGCATTTGTAGAATACGACCAATTCTCTCTTTTTCTCCCTTAGTTGAATTCAATACATATGATCCGCTTGATAATTTACCTGAGTAAACACGGAAGAATGAAAGTCTTCCAACGAAAGGATCGGTAGCAATCTTGAATGCTAATGCTGTGAATGGTTCAGAATCACTTGGATGACGTTTAACATCGTTTCCATCTTTATCTGTACATTCAATAGCTTCGATATCAGTTGGTGCTGGTAAGTAATCAATAACAGCATCAAGTAATGTATGAGTACCTTTGTTTCCTAAAGCATCTGCACATAATACTGGGAAGAATCCAACAGATAATGTTGCTGTTCTGATAGCTTTCTTTAATGCGTCTACTGTGATTTCTCCACCATCTAGGTAAGTCATCATTAGTTCTTCATCAAAATCAGCTACTGCTTCAATTAACTTAGTTCTGTACTCTTCTGCCTTAGCAGTCATATCAGAAGGAACTTCAATTTCTTCTAATTCTTGTTTATCAGTTCCATCATATTTATATGCCTTCATTGTTACCAAATCGACATATCCAATATAGTCTTGTTCTGAACCAATTGGTAGGATAATAGGTGCTGCGTTTGCTCCTAATCTCTCTTTAATAGTCTTTAAACTAAAGTAGAAGTCAGCTCCCATTTTTTCCATCTTATTAGCACAAATCATTCTTGGAACTTTATATTCATTTGCTTGTCTCCAAACATTTTCAGTCTGAGGTTCAACACCTGCTTGAGCATCGATAAGGGCGATAGCACCATCAAGTACTCTTAAGCTTCTTTGAACTTCGATTGTGAAGTCTACGTGACCTGGAGTATCGATAATATTAAGACGATATCCCTTCCAGTGGCAAGTTGTAGCCGCTGAAGTAATTGTGATACCTCTTTCTTGTTCTTGCTCCATCCAGTCCATTTGTGAAGCACCATCATGTGTTTCACCTTGTTTATGAATTCTACCTGTTAAGAATAGAATTCTTTCAGTTGTCGTAGTTTTTCCGGCATCAATGTGGGCCATGATACCAATATTTCTTAGTTTATCAATTGAAACATCTCTTGCCATAATTACCACCTATAATGAGCAAATGCCTTATTTGCTTCTGCCATTCTATGAGTATCCTCACGTTTTTTAACAGCTCCACCAGTACCCTCTGCAGCATCCATAATTTCATTTGCAAGCTTTTCAGCCATTGTTCTTCCACGACCATTTCTAGCATAGTTAACTAACCAACGTAGAGCTAGAGTTTGCGCTCTTTCCTCACTAACTTCGATAGGAACTTGAACGTTTGCTCCACCTACACGGCGCGATTTAACTTCTAGAGCTGGTTTGATATTTTCAAGCGCACTTTCGTATACTTCCATTGGATCTTTATTTGTCTTCTCACGAATTATTTCAAAAGACCCGTATAAAATCTTTTCAGCTGTTCCTTTTTTACCATCTTTCATGATAGCATTAATTAATTTAGTAACAACTTTTGATTTATATATAGGATCTGGTAATACGTCACACTTTTCAGCACGTCTTTTACGCATAAATTTCTTTCCTCCTTATATATTTTTTATTTTTTTGGTTTCTTAGTACCATATTTACTTCTACTCTTCTTGCGTTCATTAACGCCTTGAGTATCTAATGCTCCACGAATTACATGATAACGTACACCGATTAAGTCTTTAACACGTCCACCACGAATTAATACAACACTATGTTCTTGTAAGTTGTGTCCTTCTCCTGGAATGTAAGTATCAACTTCACGTCCATTTGATAATCTAACACGAGCATATTTTCTCAATGCTGAGTTTGGTTTCTTTGGAGTCTTTGTACCAACACGTGTACAAACACCACGCATTTGTGGATGATCTGTCTTAGTTGCTTTTCTTTCCATTGAGTTAAATCCAACATTTAATACAGGACTTTTCTTCTTAGAAACTTTTTTTGCTCTTTTCTTTCTAACTAATTGATTAATAGTAGTCATAATTCTTCCTTTCTATGCACACACACCCTGGTGTATCAATTTCCCCTTAAAACTAGGTTCTACCTAGGCAGAACCATAATTTCAAACGCGAATATAATATAACACTTTATATATATTTATGTCAAGACATTAATGTAAAAATTATGGCTTTTTACGATTATTTCTGCTTCTTATATCCCTCAGTTTGATATTCCTTACAATTAATATATGCTTTGTAGTTCGTTTTATTAATATTTTTTTTGATTTCAACATAGCCTTCACAGGTATCTGATTCCACACTCATACTTCCTATTAGATTATCTTCCCTGAGTTTTTCATCAGTTATTATTAATGATTCATCTATGGCTAAATTTATCTTATTAATATTCACATAGGCGTCTGCTGATTCTACGAGATCGGCCTCTAAACTCTTGTATAAACTAACCGATTTTTCATACGTTAAGCCAATAAAGGTTAGAACTCCGACTAATCCACCAATTAAAAGTATCCAACATATAACCATTTTCTTCATAAAATCACCTAATATTTTCAAATTGATAAATATAATAAACAACGATTAAGGCACAGATTACTAATATGCCCATTAAAATTAACATCATTGTGTATCCCCAACCGTTTTTCTTTCTCATATTTTTTCACCTAGAATAATTTTAACATATTTTGCCATGAAAAAAAACTCAGGTTTCTGAGTTTTTCTCTATTATTGACTTAATTAAGCTAATTCAACAGTAGCACCAGCTTCTTCTAACTTAGCTTTGATTTCGTTAGCTTCGTCAGCAGAAACGTTTTCTTTGATATTACCACCATTGTCAGCTAAAGCTTTAGCTTCAACTAAACCTAATCCAGTGATTTCTCTAACTACTTTGATAACTGCAATCTTAGCAGCTCCAGCATCCTTTAAGACAACAGTCTTTGTGCTAGATCCTTCATCTTGAGCTCCAGCAGCAGGTGCAGCAGCTACAGCTACAGCAGCTGGGTCAACTCCAAATTTTTCCTTCATAGCGTCAACTAAATCTTTAACTTCAAGAATAGTCATTTCACTAATAGCGTCAATAATTTCATTTGTAGATAATTTTGCCATTTAAATCATTCCTTCCTTATTAGTTTTCTTCACCTAATTTTTCGGCATATAAATTAAGCGCAACAGATAGATTTTTAACGTGCTCTATCAAGCCACCAGCAAACATAGTAAGTAATCCTTCCATAGATGGAATTGATGCATAATCTTTAATAGTGTCTAAGCTAACTACTTCACCTTTAACTATTCCCGTAATGATTTCAACATTTCCATGTTTACTAGCAAATTCAGAAATTGCTTTAATAGGTTCAAGTAAGTTTTTACCAAATACAATTGCATTAGGTCCTTCTAAGAAACTACTTAAGTCGATATTCATATCATCCAAAGCTCTTTTTACAAGAGTATTCTTATAGATTTTTACTTCACTATCAAGTTTCTTTAGTTCTCTACGTAATTCTTGCATATCTGCAACTGTAGATTCAGCATATCTAAATAAGATAATACTTTCAGAGTTCTTTAATTTATCAGTAATCTCTGCTACAGTTTCACGTTTTGTATTAAGAATTTTCTCGCTTGCCATATATGTCCTCCTCTTATATTTATAAAAAAACTTTCCGTGGATAGGAAAGTTTATATATTAAAAGATATATAACTCTCCCTCGGTAGGATTATTAAGGATTACTCCCCCTACTGTCTTCGGTCATAAGTTTTTTTACACTTGTTAATATAACATGTTAATTATTGCATGTCAATAGCATTTTGATCTACATGGATACCAGGACCCATAGTTGTAGATAAAGAAATATTTTGTATGTATTTACCTTTAACTGTAGAAGGCTTAGCCTTAACTATAGCGTTAATTACATATTGGATATTTTCAATTAATGCTGATTCTTCAAAAGATACTTTTCCAACAGAGCAATGGATATTTCCAAATGAGTCTGCACGATATTCGATCATACCTTTTTTTACGTCTTCAACTGCACGCTCAGGTGTAGGTGTTACAGTTCCAGTCTTAGGATTTGGCATTAAACCTTTTGGTCCTAAAACTTTACCGATTTTACCTAATGAAGCCATCATATCTGGTGTAGCAATGATAACATCAAAATCAAACCAATTTTCATTAGCGATTTTGTCGATCATTTCTTGTTCACCAACATAATCAGCTCCAGCAGCTTTTGCTGCTTCAGCTTGTGCACCTTTAGCTAAAACTAAGATTCTTTTAACTTTACCATTACCATTAGGTAAAACTAAAGATCCTCTTAATTGTTGATCGGCTTTTTTAGTATCAATATTAAGTTTTATAGCTAATTCAATTGAACTATCAAATTTAGTAGTAGAAGTTTGTTTAGCTAACTTAACTGCTTCAACTAGTGAATAGTTTGTATTCTTTTCAACTAACTTAGAAGCTTCCACATATTTCTTTCCAAATTTTTTCATCTTTATACCTCCAATCGTGGTTTATTAGCGGATATATTATTCTATATTTTGAATTAATTACTATTCTTCTGTTTCTTTTTCAGTAATTACTTCAGTTTCGACATTTTCGTCTTTAGCAGATTCTTCCATAGCTTCTAATTTAGCTTCACGTTTTTCTGCTTCTTTTTCTGCCATTTCTGCTTCTTTAGCTTCTTTAGCTAATTCAGCATCGTTTACACCCTTAACAGCAACACCCATATTTCTAGCAGTTCCTTCAACAATCTTCATTGCGTCTTCAACTGTATAAGCGTTTAAGTCAGGTAACTTAATTTCAGCAATAGCCTTAACATCTTCTTGGCTAAGAGTTGCAACAATTTCGTGTGCACCTTTCTTAGATCCAGATTTAATCTTGGCATGTTTCTTAATAAGTTCGGCAGCTGGTGGAGTTTTTAGTATAAAATCAAATGTTCTATCTTCATATACAGAAATTTCAACAGGAACAACATCTCCCATTTTGTCTCTAGTAGCATCATTGTATTTTGTACAGAACTCTTGTAAGTTAATTCCAGCAGGTCCTAATACTGTACCAACAGGTGGTGCAGGAGTAGCTTTTCCAGCAGGAATTTGTAATTTAATTTTCTTTACGACTTCTTTTGCCACGTAAAACACATCCTTTCGTATTTTCGCTAGTGGTTTTGGGCTAATCCGCATTTCCCTCCCACTTACTAAAATAAACTTTAGCACTTAAGATACTATCACAAAAATAATAAAAAAACAACCATAAATTGCTTATTAGTAAGTTTATGATTGTTTTTTACATTTATTATTATTCTGCAACATTTACTTGGAACAATTCAACTTCTACTGGAGTTTCTTGTCCAAATAGGTCGATTAAGACAGTCAATTTAGAATTTTCATTGTCAATAGCATCAATATGTCCTTCCATTCCTTTGAATGGTCCATCGACGATAGATACCTTAGTTCCAACGGCAATTTCCGCATTAACATCAACTCTGCTCATACCCATGTTAATCAAAATTTTATCTATTTCTTGAGGTAATAGCGGTGTTGGTTTTGCACCCTTACCACTTGATCCAATGAAGCCGGTTACTCCTGGAGTATTACGAACGATGTACCAAGCTTCATCAGTCATAATCATCTCAACTAAGATATAACCTGGGAACATCTTGTGTTTCTTTTCCTTTTTAGATCCATCTTTCATTGTTTCAATTACAGTTTCTTCGGGAACGATTATTCTAAAAATATAATCAGAAAATCCCATAGTTTCTGCACGCATCTCTAACTTTTCTTTTACTTTAGCTTCATGTCCACTATAAGTATTAACTACATACCACAATTTTTCCATTAATCAATCAAATCCTTTACTAGAGCAAATAATGCATCAATTCCGTAGAAAAATAATGCAAAGAATACAACAAATATTAAACAAGCAATAGAGTATTTTATTACTTCTTCTTTATTTGGCCATCTAACTAAACGCATCTCTTTTCTTACATCAGATAGATAAGTATCTCTTTTGCCAATATTATTTCTCTTTTTCATAAGATTATTAATTTCCGAAGTCAATTCTTTTTTCTTAAGTTTATCTTTAGTCTCTTTTTTCTCTTTAACTAAAGCATCAATTTGATCTTCTATTTTTTTCTTTTCATTAAGTTGAGCTTTTTTCTCAACAGCTTTAGCGTCTTTTATATCTTTTTTACTCGGTCTTTTTACTTCTTCAGTAGATACAGTTTCTTTTTCCTTGATTTCCTTTTCTACTTTGACCTCTTGAACGCTCTTATTTGTCTTTTCTGTCTTCTTTTGTGGAGTTTTCTTTGTTGTCGTCTTTTTCGTAGTAGACTTCTTTTTTGTTTCTTCTTTAGTCATCAAAACACCTCTTAATTTTATTGTATAAAAAAAACACCTTCGTGTATGCCATTAATATAACATAAGAAAATGTTTATTTCAAGTAATAAATTTGATATTTCAAATAATATCTTTAATCTTTTCTCTAATTCGACTAACACAGTTGTAAACTTGCTTTTGATTAATCTTTAGAATAGATGCTATATCGTCATAATTAAATTCATTTACAAGAAGCTGGTATACCTCTTTTTCAAGGGGACTTAATAATTCATCTATCTTCTTTTTTAGATCTCTTAAATTCTCTTCCATCTCGAGTGTAACTTGAGGATCTTTAGATGTATCCCCAATAAATTCTTGAAGTGTTGAGTCACTTGATGTTATAGGTTGATCGAGAGAATATGTCTCCTTTAAAAATTTATTCTTTAAAGTATCAGCATCGCGAACAAAATTTCTTACCTTTCTTTCAACACATAGAGTTATGAATGTCGAAAGGGATGCTTCTTTATCTTGATTGTAACAAACTAAAGCATCAGAGAATCCTACTAGGGCTTCTTGTCTTAGTTCTTTTAAATCGATACTTAAAGCATAGGCACTCTTGCGATATTTATTGTAGATAATATCGACGATGTATTTGTATTTGTCGTATAAGAGATCGCGTGCATCTTCACTATTTTCAGATACTAAATTTATCAATTCGTTATCAGGATATTCGTGCATATTACTCTCCTATCCCATAAAGTAATATCGAAGCTGCTACTGAGGCATTTAAACTGTTTACCACACCATTCATAGGTATACTTATAATTTCATCACAGTTATTAACAACTAAACGCGATAAACCATTACCCTCAGAACCGATAATCAATAGGACTTTATCGGCATAATCAACATGACGATAATCAACGCCATTAGCTTCAGCACCATAGACGAAGTATCCCTGATTTTTTAACTCATTAATCGTTTGTACTAAGTTAGTAACCATAATTATATTGACGTGATTTAAGGCACCAGCTGAAGTTTTCATAACTGTTTCATTGACGGTTACACCACGGTCTTTGGGAATGATTATATTTTTAACACCTCTTGCTTCACATGTACGAATGATTGCACCAAAGTTGTGAGGATCTTCTAAGTGATCTAACATGACGACTAAAGAATCATCATTAATAGCACTTAAAGCAGCATATTTATAATCATCTATCTCGATGATTATTCCCTGATTATGAGGCATCATCTTATCCATAATCTTGGAATCACTTACAACATATTTCAATTTATTACTTTTTATCTTATCTAGTATTTCACTGTCTTTAAAATTATTAGATATAATTACTTTTCTTACAGTTTTATAATCCAATTCATTAAAGACATTTTTACCACAAACTTTCATAATTCACCTGTTATGTAATTAAGTACTTCATTACACCTTTCTATATTTTCTTTATAAAGATTTCCGATTAGGCATTCTAGTCCAGTTGCTTTTTTATAAGTTATGATATCCGTTGTCTTCGAAGGATGACTGTTGGCATTACGTCCACGATTGACAATTTCTATTTCATCGGTTGTTAAAAAGTTCCTATTTATCAACTCTTCTAAGATGCGTCTTTGACTTTTAGCACTTACATATTCAATACTTTTCTTTTGAAGTTTGCCAACTTTAGAGATTCCCTGACTAATTAAATATTCGCGAATATGTAGTTCATAGACAGCATCTCCTAGATATGCCATTACTAAATTATTCATTTTCTCACCGCCTAAATAATACCACAAATATTAGTATTTTGCCAAATATTTAGCATATTTTTTAAAATAAAAAGAAGTGTAGTGTTATTACGCTTCTTATTTTATTTCAAATTCAACATAGGTATATTTGTCTTTGTATTCACTACGAGGAATTACTATGTCATGAACTATGCGATATTTTCCCTTGTGCAAATGTCCATATGTACCTTCCCATTTGAATAATCTTTCTTTTTCAGAATGAGGTTCCACGGAATACAGCATTAAATTATAGACAGGGAATAAATCAGTTGGTTTAATTATAAACCAATCACCAAACATCTTATATTCTAAAAAATATTCAGACCCATAACTCATATATTTATCCGTATTGTTTTTATAAACTATTGTTACTCCTTCTCTTGTTAAGGTTCCTTCTTTTACTTCAAGAGTTAAATCCTCTCTTCTTACCATCTGTTTAAAGTTATATGGTGAGGGAATAATTGTTTTAAATGCTATTGGAGTAAAAAAGGTTAATGTTATGACATCAGCTATTATTACAAATATGATTATAAATTTCTTCCATTTTTTCATATATTATCTATTATCCTTCTTATTTAATTTCAAATTCAGCGTAGGTAAACAAATCTTTTTCTCTATCTTTTGGGTTAACAATTTCATAAATTATACGATATTTTCCCTTTGGCAAATCATCCATCCAATATTGCCAGTCAATATTCATTTCTTGAGTAGTATTAGCTGGTAGAGGATGAATCATTAATGTTGAGGCCTTTAATTCTCTAGGTTTAATTAAAAACCACATTCCTAACATTTTGTGTTCTATTTCCCATGTTCCATAACCCCAATCATCTTCCGTTTGGTTAGTTAGCAATAATGTTAAACCTTTATTAGATAAAGTATTCTCTTTTATGCTCGCGTTTATAAATTTCTCATTAACCTTATATTTTTCATGAAATTGTGTTGGTATTATCGTTTTTACGGTATGTCCGCATAAGAATATGTAAGCAATATATGATGCAATAGATATAATAATTATTACTATCGCCAATATTATGCTTAAAACTATCTTTTTTCTTTTTGTCATTTTCTTCTCCTTCTATTATTTTTATTTAATTTTATAAAATTTACCTTAAGATCACCTCACAACTAAGATGATATACTGTATCTTTTGTATCTAACTATCAAGCTTTATAAATATACATAAACAAAAAAACATATATATTCAAAATCTCACACTATATCTTATATTTGTAGAATATCACAAATTTATAATGTTAGCAATATTTATACATGAAAAAACAGACTTTTTAGTCCGTTTAGATAATAGACAAACTTTTAGATTTTCTAAGAAGATGTCTAACATACAAATACCTATGGATTAAAGTGATATTGGTCTTTAACTTTCATTTTAAGATGAGAACTCTATTAAGTCTCTTATTTTATTTCAAATTCGACATAGGTGTATTTTTCATCTTTCCAGTCTTCTCCTGTTAGAAGATCATGAACTATGCGATATTTTCCCTTGTGCAATTGTCCATACATATTTTCCCAGAATATCTTTCTCTCAACATTGGAGTTTGATTCTATAATGTATAATCTTAGAAGATATGCTGGATTTATATCAGTTGGTTTTATAATAAACCAATCACCAAGCATTTGATATTCTAAAGAATATTTTGCTCCATAACTCATAGACTCATCCGTATTGTTTTTATAAACTATTGTTACTCCTTCTTTGGTTAAACTTTCTTCTTTTACTTCAAGAGTTAAATCATCTCTTCTTACCATCTGTTTAAAGTTATATGGTGAGGGAATAATTGTTTTAAATGATATCGGGGTAAAAAAGGTCAATGTTATGACATCAGCTATTATTACAAATATTATTATTAATTTTTTCCACAATTTCATATAAACTCCTCTTTTAGTAATGATATATTTTATATCTATAGGTTACCATAGTTTATTAATGTGAGCAATATTTATACATTAAAAAACAGACTTTTTAGTCTGTTTGTTTTAATAATGTTTTAGATATGGTAATAACAGGTCTTACCCCTCCGTTATTAGAGTTTACTACCAATCCATTGGTATCAACACTTTCAAATATCGTAGCATCTTCATTAGCTAATAAATAATATTCGTGATTTGTTACTAACCATGATGCGTTAGTACTACTTGCACAGTTTAATCCGCTTTCTTCACTTACACATCCATAAGTGTCTTTTAAACTATCTTTTGTTAAAAGTGTTGCTTGAATACTGGTATCAGCCTTAGCTCTTGTTAAATCTTTTAGATATGCTAAGTAGTTATCTAATACTTCATTAACTTTCTCACTGTATACCACTCCCGATGCTAAAGATGTCTGAAGATATGTATCTTTATTGACATTGTAATTAGCAAGCATTGATACAGTTGATTCATCACTTCCAATTACTTTAAAACATTCTTCCTCTAAGCATACTTCAGAACCTATTGCTAAATTCTTATCACTAGCGACGAATCTACTTGGATCTGTTTGTAATGAATCTCTTTCTACTGCTTCGGCTGTTATCTTACATTCAAATGGTATTTCAGCAGCATCACCAGTTATTGAACGAGTTAATTTAACTTTGATGGTACCGCTTTGAGTTTCTAGGGCGTCTAATGTAAAAGAAGATATTGGGGTAACATCAACGGATACATATTCTTCATATGCTGGATCAACTGGCGTACATTCAACTGTAGCCTTAGCATCATATTGACGACTGTTATTTCTTACTTCAAATGAAAGAGTTGTTTCAGATTCTAGCATATTTAAGTGAGCTGTCTTAAACTCTAGAGTTTTATTTCCCTGGCTTAGAGAATATTCTCCACCTAGAATAGTTACAGAATCTGTGAAAGCAACATCTGCTTCAAAGGAAGATCTATCTGTTCCTATTGATAAAGTTCCGGTTAAAACAAGTGTGGTCGTTACTGATGCAAAAGCAACGGTTATTATTAATAAGGTTATTATTGTTCCTATTTTGGCCTTTTTCATCTCATTTCTTCCCTTCTTATTATAAGAATAACAAATTTCTTCTGTAAAGTCTACAAAATAGATGATTTTTTTGTTGAAAAATTTGTTTTTTTGTTATAATAACAAAAAAGGTGAAATATATGGACGAAGAATTTATTTACCCCTCAGATGAAGAACTTGCTGCTTCTTTCGTCGATGACTTATTTAGCGCTTTTATGGTGGAAATTAAAAAATACCCCGTTTTGTCCATAGATGAACAAAAGGAGTTGGTAAGAAAGTATCGAAATGGCGATATGAGTGCTCGAGAAACCCTTGTTAATCACAATCTACGATTGGTTGTCTATGTGGCATCAGCTTATAAAAACAGAATACAACATTTAAAAATCATGGATATTATTCAGGAAGGTTCAATTGGATTAATGCGTGCCATCGATAAATATGATCCGGATGTTGGAGCATTTTCAACTTATGCCATCAATTGGATAAGGCAGGCAATAACTCGCGCCATTGATGATGGAGAAGATGAAATTAGAAAACCTGTTCATATGTCATATAGAATAAGAAAATATAGATATTTATGTAGTACAGTAGAACGCAAACACACACCAATGCCCGATGATAAAGAGTTGATGAAATTCCTTGACTGTTCGAAAGAAACTTTAGAATTAATAAAGGAAAAAGCGAAAGAAACAGTAGTAAGTGCCCAAACGAAAATCAACGATGAGGACAATAGTGAGCTGGGAGATTTTATTCCTGATAAAAGAAATGACTTTGACGAAGTTCTTAATAATATTAATGATCAAGGATTACTAGCTGTTATAAAAAGTAAACTGCGTCCTATTGAATATTATTTTCTCTATAATTATGAGATAAATAAGCAAAGTGATGATGCCACATTGGAATCCCTTGCTTCGGAATTTAATGTAACAAGAGAAAGAGTTAGACAGATAAAGGCTAAAGCTTATGAAAAAGCGGGAAAATACGTTAAAAACAAAAAATTGAGAGGTATTGAAGTTAAAAAAATTGAAGAGTCCTTGGGTATGCCTATTACAAAGACTAATGTTATGCCAGTAAATATTAACAACATCGTCTTGTATGCCCTTTTGCATAAAGATCTTTCATCATTAGAAGAAAGAATACTTGCACATATACTATTTAGTGACATTGTGCTGAACACAATCGAACAAGCAAACTTCTTTAATATTTCTTTAAAAGAATATGATACTACTGTTAAAAAACTTAGGTTAAAAATAAAGACTTGCTTTGAGGATCATAAAACTTTTGAAGAGGAAAAAGAAAGACTAATTAATTTGTTTGGAACTAAAATATTTAATTTGGTACCTATAGATGAATTTAAAATGCACTCTGAAAAAGATAAAAAAGAGATTGATGCTTCTCGCAAAATTGATGTACTCATTAAAGAACAAGAAGAGGAGTTAAAAAGAAAAAAAGAGGAAGAAGAGCAAAGGAAATTAGCGAAAGAGAGAAGACTGGAAGATTTAAAAAAGGAAAAAAGAAAATTAGAAAGTATGGGTACACCTGATGACCAACAAGAGGAAAAAAAGAGATACGAAAAACTAAAACTCCTCGAAAAAGAAATAGTCGAAGAATATGCTAAGAAAGCCCAAAATGTATTAAATGATTCTAAAAAGCAAGAAAGCGTGAATATCTTTAAACTCATTGATATTAATAATCACGATATGCTTGTCGCGATAAAAATGCGATTATCTTCTTTAGAATATTTTATTTTTTATCAAGTTTTAAAGAATAAAGATAATGTTGATAAAGCTATTAAGGATCTAGCAAACTTGCTCTGTCTAAATTCATTTACAGTTCTAGCATACAAAAATAGAATTGTTAAAAAGATAGAAAAATTCTTAAGTGAACCAGAGTTTTTAAATAAAGAGATTAAAAAATTAGAGAGCAAATATAACGCAGCTTTAGAAGAATTTAAAGATGAGCCAATAGATCCCGATAAAATCATACTAATGACTTATTTCCATGATAAACTTTCAGATATTGAATACCAAATATTTAAATTATCTATTTTTAACCCCACCAATACTATTTCACGAGAGGTTTTAGGTTTCCTAGATGTATCAGAAGAAGAATATAAAAGTATACTAAATCTTTTGCAGGAAAAAATGGTTAATCTAATTGATGTAGATAAATTTAGAATATTTAAAAAGGGAATACTAAAAACTTATGGAACTAAGATTTTTGATAAAAATTTTGACAAAAATTTTGACGATATTGACTATGAGAATTTAAAAACTAAGTTTGATGGGAAAACCTTTGAAGAAATTCAAAGTCTTTATGGTGATACTTGGGAACAACTAGATAGCAATTCTCAAAATTTACTAAGACGCTATTTTACGATTCCGGAGAATAACTTTTCTAATGATGACGAATGGAAAGATGACTTTTATCTAGAACTTAACAATATTAATTTAGCGGAGAAGGAATATCATTTAAAACCGAAAGTGCTATATGATTGCTATTTGGAAAATAGGGATAATTTTAGTAAAAATGCTCAAATGTTCTTAGAGTGCTATGTGTTTGAAACGCGAGATAAATCCGAATATGAAGGAAATAAAATGAGACAAACAATTGCTACTTATAGATCAATTCTATTAGACAAATTGGAAAAGTTATATTTTAACGTACATAATATTCTCTATAGTTTTGATTTTACCAAAGAACAGTGGGAAAAAGTTTTAGAAAAACATGAAAATAAATTTGATGAGAAGAGAATTATCGCGATGAATATGTTTTATGGAATAGATGGAGAAGCTATGAGCATTCCGGAAATTGCCGAGGTATTTGGCGTTGAAAGAGATAAAATGCATGATTATCTTGCCAAAATCCGCAAAAAAGCCATAGCTCTTTATACAAATCGCGCTAATATACGAGAAGTTGATAGGGATGTCTATATACCATATGTGTTAAATAGAGCAATCTCTTTTACAAGTTTAAATAGAGAAATACTACTGATGTTTTTAATTCAAGAATTAGATTACGAGCAGATAAAGGAGGAACTAAAAACACGCAGTATTGACTTAAGTAAATACCAAATTTCGAATATCGTTACCGAGGGTCTAAGAAAAGTTGACTTCTACAGATTTGGTATAGTAAAATTTGATAACTATGGTAAAGATTTGATTGAAAGATTTATCAAAGAAAATGAAAAAAAACTATCACAAAAAGAGAAACTCTTTATTAGAGACAAGTATTTAAATTTTCTCGATAATGATTACTTGGCGGTGAAATTCAAAAAGAAGAAGCTTGAAGTTAATAGACTAGTACAAAGATTCAATATCTCAATTGAGAATTTTAAAGCACGAGATGAAATATTAACAGAAGATGACTACTTGCAAGAGTTCAATACTAATCCCCTAGAGAGAGTTGTTAATGAACAACAGATGCATATGTTGAGCTACTATTATGGCGTTAAATGTAAGTATAATCCTGATGGAGTAAAGTTTAATGCTCCACAAATGATAAAGATTCTGCCAGAATATGCTAACGACAATGCTCAGGGTTTAGCAAGAAAGATTAAAAAAGCCAATGATGCAATAAAACGCAAAAAGAAAAATCAATTGCGAAATGATTTGATGTTTATGTCACTGGAAGAAATATCTAAGATAATAGATGATCCGCATTTGCCGATAAGCGATAAAGAAAAATACTTAATTTGTTCAATTTATGGAATTAAAAAACATAAACAAAAAACACTAAAGGATTTGAGTAAAGAATATGACGAAAATGAAAGTTCAATTAGGCGAAGGTATCAGAGAGCTTTTGTCGCTATATTTAAATACAGAAATGGGGAAATTCCGGCAAAGATAGACTATGATTATGATATATTGCCACTGATGAGATATTTTTCTAAATATGATAGAATGCTCATTGAAGACTCATATAAAAATGGATTAAGTTATGAAAAGATGGCAAAAAAATATAAATTGACATTTAATCAAATAGTAACGAGATTTAATAGACTTCATTTAGCATTATATGAAATGATTAACTATCCTAAAAAGGAAAATTTTGACTTTGACTTTTTCGAAAAAGCTATAAAAGATCCTCTGTTACCTTTCTATGGAAATCTAGAAGAAGCTATAAAGATATTTGATTTGCACTTTGCCAATACCCAAGTTAAAAATATGAGCGGAAGAGAAATTGTGGAAGAGTTGAATTTAAATAGAGAGGAAAAATCTGTGATTAAAACCATCTATAATTTAATAATGGCAGTTTGTCGATATAAATATGGTATTAGAAAAGAGTATGATTTCACTTATGAAGATGTAAAAGATTATTATATGCGTCATAAGAATGAGATGACTGCTACTCATGAGAAATATTATTTAAAATATTTTAAAAGACATTTAAAAGAAGATGCAAACAGAAATAGAGATATGATTAACAAGACAATATTGATAGACTTATTAAAAGAGCGTCAGCAAGAATATGCCAATATTGATGAAATAGAACGAGATGATGTAGTTAATCTCTTAAAACACAGAAATTTTAGCACTAAAGTAACGCATGGACTTCTAAATAAAATTGGGGAAACTGAGAAAGTTATTATGAGTGGACAAGAACTAAATCACGTTTATCGATTATTAAATAGATTAGATAAGACTTTCAAACTAAATAATACCCAAGCGTTAAAAAGACACATTAAAAGAGATATTTAACTAGTAAATATCTCTTTGTTTTTTTGTAATCGTTCATTGTTTGGATTAGTTTCTAGTGCTTTGTTAATGTAATAGATAGCTTCGTCTTTGATACCAAGGCTATAATAGCTAATGGAGAGCAAGTCATCTATCGTGGAATCCCAACAGAAAGGCTCATTTATGTATATCATAGCATTTGTCAAAATGGTTTTAGCTTTTAAACAGTTAATTATAACTTCTAAATAGTTTTTATTTTCTAATTCTAACATAGCTAATTCGACATAACCTTCCCTTTGATTAGGACTTTCACTTATTGCTCTTTGGAGCCAATATTTGGCTTCTTCTCTTCTATTTAAGTTTATGTAGCAGCGAGAAATGAAACGCATAGATGCTGATTTTTCTTCAGCCCAAGTTGCCGTGGGAAGATTGATATGTTTAATAAGCGTATCAATCGATTCATTCCATCTTCCATAATACATATACTCACGTCCTAAATAGTGCAAGTTGCGGTCATTATCAGGATTTTCCTTTACAGATAACTCAAGTAATTGCAAATAGGATGAGCGAGATTTAGTAGCATCTGGATAGTGGTTTAAGACGATGTCTTCATTAATGACAACTTTTTCAGAATCTTTTAAGCATTCTAAGATTTCGTGTACTGGGTAGATCCATCGATAATTCTTGCGAGAATGAATCTTTTCATAAAGAAAAGTAACGAGAGGATTTCCCGAATCGTCTAAAGACCAATTATATTTATATCTTAGGCGATCAGAATTATCCCAAGTTTTTTCCAGTTTTTCACGCCATCCAGGCTCGAAAACTTCATCTAAATCAGTACAAACACATATATCTACATCATTAGGAACCATTTCTAGGCTTTTATTACGCGCTACATCAAAACGCCAGGGAGTAATAGTCTCTTGTTTTACTATTACCCCATGACTTTTTAGTTTTTCTACTGTATCGTCAGTTGAACCAGTATCTAAGCAATAAATTGCATCGGCTTCTTTCATGGATTCATACCAACGATCGACAAATTTACTTTCATTTTTGGAGATGGCATAAACAATTATTTTCAAATTATTCTTCTCCATTGCATCGGCAGCAATTTCCGCGTGCTCCAGTGGCTCCGGTTGCTCCAGTTGCACCAATTGGGCCAGTTGGTCCGACAGGGCCTTGAATTCCTTGTGGTCCAATTTCACCATCTACTCCGTCATATCCTTTTGGTATAACGAAATCTAATATATGATTTGGGGCACCTGTAACGTCAGTTACTGAGG
>CAJTKV010000024.1 GCA_910577075.1 uncultured Bacilli bacterium | reverse complement strand
AAGATTTACTTAAATTTTCTAGTTTCATATTATAACTCCTCAACTTTCTTACCACGCAACTCAGCAATTTGCTCAGCTGTGCGTTCAGATTTTAATGCTTCTAATGTTGCCTTAGCAACGTTAACTTTAGTATTTGAACCAAGTGACTTAGCAACGATATCTTTTACACCGGCTAATTCTAGAACTGCACGAGCAGCTCCACCAGCAATGATACCTGTACCTTTAGGAGCTGGTTTAATTAAAACTTTAGCCCTTCCACATGTGCCGATTGCTTCATGAGGAATAGTACGGTTATCTACTAGAGAAATTCTTACTAAGTTCTTATTGGCAGCTTGAAGTCCTTTACTAATAGCTTCAGGTACTTCCTTAGCTTTTCCTGTTCCAATTCCTACTAAGCCTTTTCCATCTCCAACTACCATAGCAGCAGAGAATTTAAAATCACGTCCACCTTTTGTAACTTTAGTTACTCTTCCGATGTTGATAACTTTTTCATCTAAAAGCTTTTTCTTAGGATCCATTACTTTTTCTTGTCTTGCCATAATCTACCTCCTAAAATTCCAATCCATTTTCACGTGCAGCTTCTGCTAGTGCAGCAACACGTCCATGATATTGGTAACCACCTCTATCAAATACTACTGATTTAATTCCAGCTTTTACTGCTTTTTTAGCAATATCAGCACCAACTAATTTAGCACCTTCAGCATTACCACCATTTTTTAATTTTAGTTCAACGCTTGAAGAGCTAACTAAGGTAGTACCTTGTCCGTCATCAATAATTTGAGCGAATATGTGAGAATTAGATCTAAATACATTTAATCTTGGACATTCTTTAGTTCCAGATATATTCTTGCGAACTCTGGCATGTCTTCTTTGTCTTGCAACATTTGTTGATTCTTTCTTAATCATATTTTTCTCCTCCTACCTATTTAGCTGCTTTCTTTCCTTCTTTGCGTCTTACGTATTCGCCTTTATAACGTATACCCTTACCTTTATAAGGCTCTGGCTTACGAATCTTACGAATATTAGCCGCAAATTCAGATACTTTTTGTTTATCAATTCCACTTACAGTGATTTCTGTGTTGGATACTGCTTCAATGGAAACACCCTCTGGAGCAGTCATTTCAATTGGATGAGAATATCCAGCATTAACAGTTACTTTATTTCCAGCTACGCTGAATTTGTAACCAACACCAACAGCTTCTAATCCTTTTTGAAATCCCTTTGAAACACCAGTAAGCATATTTGCAATTAATGCATTTGTTGTACCGTGTAAAGATTTAACTCTTTTTGTTTCATTTTCACGAGTAACATTTAATTTTCCTTCGTCAACAACAACTGTCATTGAACTATCAAAAGTGTATGATAATTCTCCCTTAGGTCCCTTAACAGTAATCGTATTATCAGCGATTGTGCAAGTAACACCTTCAGGAATACTTAATACTCTATTTCCTATTCTACTCATAACCAATATTTCCTTGACTACCAAATGTAGGCAAGTACTTCTCCTCCTAGTTTTTTATTTCTAGCATCCCTATCAGTCATAATTCCTTCAGAAGTTGAGATAATTGCAATACCTAATCCATTTAGAACTCTAGGAAGTTCATCATGTTTAGCATATACTCTTAAACCAGATTTTGAAATTCTCTTCAATCCAGTTATTACACGAGTTTTCTTACCTTCAGTATACTTTAAGCTTATTGTTAAAGTATTACCATTAGTAGCTTCTGTTAATTTATATTCAGAGATGTATCCTTCTTCTTTTAAGATACGTGCTATTTCAACTGTCATCTTTGATCCGAGAACATCAACTGTATCATATTTCATTTGATTTGCATTACGTATTCTCGTAAGCATATCAGCTATTCTATCATTTACCATAACTTACTTCCTTTCTACCAACTAGATTTCTTAACGCCAGGTATTTGTCCTTGATTAGCAAGTTCTCTAAAACAAATACGGCATAAACCAAACTTACGTAATACGCCATGAGGACGTCCGCATCTTTGGCAACGTGTATATTCTCTTACTTTAAATTTTTGTGGGCGAGAAGCCTTAACAACCATACTTTTCTTAGCCATACAAATACCTACTTTCTAAATGGCATTCCGAAGCCTTTTAATAATTCTAAAGCTTCTTCATTTGTCTTTGCAGTTGTTACAAAAACAATATCCATTCCTCTAATTTTTAACACTTTATCATAATCTATTTCTGGGAAAATTAATTGTTCTTTAATTCCTAATGTATAGTTTCCAAAACCATCAAAGGCCTTTGGACTAATACCTCTAAAGTCACGTACACGAGGTAGTGCAACACGAATTAACTTCTCCATGAAGTTATACATATTTTCTCCTCTTAGGGTAACTTTTGTACCAATGCTTTGTCCTTCTCTTAGTTTAAAACCAGCGATAGACTTTTTAGCCTTAGTAATAACAGGCTTTTGACCAGTTATAGTTTCTAGATCAGCAGCTGCAGCTTCAATAAATTTTGAATCATGGCTTGCCTCTCCAGCACCAATATTAATAACGATTTTTTCTAGTTTAGGAACTTCCATTATAGAAGCATAATTGAACTTAGACATTAAATCCTTCTTAATATCATTTTCATATTTTTCTCTTAAACTATTCATTATCTTCACCTACTTCTTTTTTAGTAGTTTTTTTAGTAGTCTTCTTTTCTGTTGTCTTTGCAGTTTTAGTAGCAGCTTTTTCTACTTTAGCAGCAGATTTAGCACTTTTTGATCCTTCAATAACTTTTACGTTAGATACATGAATTGGGGCTTCAACACTTACGATGCCACCAGTTTCATTCATAGCATTTGGCTTCATATGTTTTTTAACAATATTGATTCCACTTACTACAACTTTATCTTTTTTCTTTAAAGTAACTGTAACAGTACCTTCCTTGCCTTTATCTTTTCCAGCAAGAATTTTTACTTTATCTCCAACTTTTACTTTCATGCTATCCTCCTATAAAACTTCGCTTGCTAAAGATACGATCTTCATGAAGTCTTTTTCACGAAGCTCTCTAGCTACTGGACCAAGAACACGAGTTCCAACAGGACTCTTATCATCTTTAATTAATACGCATGCGTTATCACCAAATTTGATATGAGAACCGTCTGCTCTTCTTACTCCTTCTACACTTCTTACAATAACAGCTTTAACTACTTTTCCTTTTTTAACATTAGAGTTTGGGATGGCCTTTTTAACAGTACCAACTACAACATCTCCAATGTTTCCATACTTAACTTTGCTTCCGCCTAATACTCTGATGACTAATATTTCACGAGCTCCAGAGTTATCGGCAACTTTTAATCTAGTTTCTTGTTGTACCATAATAACCCTCCTTAAGCAACTACAGATGCAGTTATAACTTCGACAAGTTCATATCTCTTAGTCTTAGATAGTGGTCTTGTAGATAATAATCTAACTGTATCTCCAACTTTCGCAATATTTTTTTCATCATGAGCAGCATATTTTTTAGAATATTTTACTCTCTTACCATATAAAGGATGCTTTCTATAAGTTTCAACTAAAACAGTAATAGTTTTATCGTTGCAAGCACTTACAACAGTACCGATTAATTCAGTTCTTTTAGTTTCGCTCATTATTCTTCTCCTCCTTTATTATTTTCTTCAGCAATCATTCTCTCTGTTAAAACAGTCTTCATTCTTGCTATATCTTTTCTAGCAGCTCTGATTCTATGAGGTTTTTCTAAAGAAGCAGTAGCTTGCTTTAAACGCATATCGAATAAGTCTCTTTTTAATTCTGCAATTTTCTTGTTGATATCTTCAGTGGACATATTTCTAATTTCACTAGTCTTCATTAGTTTCACCACTTTCTTCTTTTTTTACAAATCTAGTTTTAACACATAGTTTATGAGATGCAAGTCTTAGGGCTTCACGAGCAATTTCCTCGGAAACTCCTCCTATTTCAAACATAATCTTTCCCTCTTTAACAACTGCAGCCCAATGGTCAACGTTACCTTTTCCTGTACCTTGACGAGTTTCAAGTGGTTGCATAGTTCTTGCTAAGTGTGGGAATATGTTAATCCAAACATCTCCACCACGTTTCATATAACGTGTCATAGCGATACGTGCTGCTTCAATTTGACGAGCAGTTACATATCCACCCTCTTTTGCTTGTAAACCGTATTCACCGAAATGCAATTCAGTATTTCCTCTTGCATGTCCTTCATAAGAAATTCTATGAGGTTTACGATATTTAGTTCTTTTTGGCATTAACATCGTCATTACCTCCCTCTTTCTTATTTTTCTTATTTAAGATTTCGCCTTTACAAATCCAAACTTTAACGCCAAGTTTTCCATAAGTAGTGTCTGCCTCGGCTGTAGCATAATCTACATCAGATCTAATAGTTTGAAGGGGAACAATTCCATCAATGTACCATTCAGTTCTTGCCATTTCAGCTCCACCAAGTCTACCAGATACAGCAGTTTTAATTCCCTTTGCTCCAGCTTTCATTGTGTTCTTAATAGCCTTCTTTTGAACGTTACGGAAGTTTCCTCTATTTTCGATTTGTTTAGCAATTGATTGAGCAACTAATTCAGCATTTAAGTCGGGATTCTTGATTTCATTAATAGTAACGAAAACTTCTTCTCCACAAACACGTTTAATCTTGCCTCTTAGTTTTTCAATATCTTCACCACCACGACCGATGATAACACCAGGTTTAGCAGTGGCAATCTTAACATCTACGCGATTTTTCTTTCTTTCAATAACGACTTCAGCAACAGCAGCATCTTTTAATTCTTTTGTTAAGAATTCACGAATTTTAATATCATTATTTAATGATTTAACGTATTCGTCTTTTTCTGCATACCATTTAGATTGCCAATCTTTATTTACGCCAAGTCTTAATCCTCTAGGATCTACTTTTTGTCCCATAATTAAGCCTCCTTACCATCACTAACTTTAACAGTTATGTGACTCGTTCTTTTATCTCTTCTGTCTACTTTTGTCTTAGAACCAATTTTTACTCTCTTGTAAACAGGTCCTGGATTAACAAAGCATTCAGATATTACTAAATCTTCTACTTTAGCTCCGAAGTTATTAGTTGCATTAGCCATTGCAGATTCTAATACTTTAAGGATAAGTCTACTAGATTTAGTGTTAGTATTTTTTAAAATTCCAACAGCTGTTGTAGCTTTTTTTCCTCTAACTAAATCCATTGTCATACGGCATTTACGAGGAGCTACCATAGCACTTTTATGTATTGCAAATGTTTCCATCTAATAACCTCCTACTTTTGTCCTGCATGTCCGCCGGCTTTACGAGTTAAAGCAAATTCTCCTAATTTGTGTCCAACCATATCCTCAGTAATATAAACAGGAATAAAGTCTTTTCCGTTATGTACTGCAATTGTGTGACCAACAAAATCAGGGAAGATTGTTGAACGGCGTGACCATGTCTTAACAACTTCTTTTTTATTTGATTCATTTAATTTTTGAATTTTTTTCATTAGGCTTTCATCAACGAAAGGCCCTTTCTTTAAACTTCTTGCCATAAAATCACCTATTTCTTCTTACTGATAATTAACTTATCAGAAGCTTTCTTTCCTTTACGAGTTTTATATCCAAGAGCTGGTTTACCCCAAGGAGTAACTGGTCCTTTTCTACCGATTGGTGTACGACCTTCACCACCACCATGTGGGTGATCGTTAGGGTTCATAACAGAACCACGGTTTGTAGGACGAATTCCCATATGACGTTTGCGTCCAGCTTTTCCAATATTTACTAATTCGAAGTCTTCGTTGCCAACTACACCAATAGTTGCCATACAAGTACCTAAAATTTTTCTTGTTTCGCCACTTTGTAGACGAACAATTACGTATTTATCATCTCTACCTAAGATTTGAACGCTTTGGCCAGCAGAACGAGCAATTTCTCCACCCTTACCAGGTTTTAATTCAACATTGTGAACTAATGTACCAACTGGGATGTTTTGTAATTGCATTGCATTACCAACTTTGATATCACAAGTTTCACCAGCTTCAATAATCATTCCAACACTCAATTCTTTAGGAGCAATTATATATCTTTTCTCACCATCTAAATAAGTGATTAAAGCAATGTTTGCGTTACGATTTGGATCATACTCGATTGTTGCAACTTTTCCAGTAACACCGAACTTATTTCTCTTAAAATCAATAACACGATATTTTCTTTTAGCACCACCGCCAATGTGCTGAACAGTCATTCGACCTTGATTATTACGTCCACCAGTTTTACTCATAGTTTTTAACAAACTTTTTTCTGGTTTGTTTGTCGTAATTTCTTCATTGGTTAAAGTAGACATTCCTCTGCGACCATTAGTCGTTGGTTTGTATTTTTTTATACCCATAAGTTATACCTCCTACTATATTTCTATAGCATAACCGTCAGCTAAAGTAACGATAGCTTTCTTATAAGTTTTTGTCTTTCCAGTGTAGCGTCCAACTCTTTTATCTTTAGCCTTTGTATTAAGAGTTTTTACACTTTCAACTTTGACATTGAATAATCTTTCGATTTCAGTCTTAATTTCAATCTTATTGGCAGTCTTAGCAACTTTAAAAACATAAGTTTTTCCATTTTCAGCTAATTGAGCAGCCTTTTCAGTTATAACGGGAGCAATAATTACATCTTTCATTATTTAAGTGCCTCCTCTACATAATTCATTGTATCTTCATCGCAAACAAGATAGTCTGCATTTACAATATCATAAACATTAAGTTCGTCTGCCATAATAACGGCTGCATATCCTAAATTTCTCGTTGCTAAATATAGATTTTCAGCATCATGAGTACTTACGAATAATACTTTTCCTTCTAACTTTAATGTTTCTAACATTTGAATAGTATCTTTTGTCTTAGTACTCTTAACTTCTAGTGAGTCAACAACTACTAATTTCTTTTCTGCTAACTTTTCAGTTAAGGCAGTCTTTAGTGCTAATCTTCTTTCTTTCTTATTCATTTTGAAAGTGTAGTTTCTAGGTGTAGGTCCGAATACTATTCCACCACCTCTATAGTGTGGAGCACGAATAGATCCTTGACGTGCATTACCTGTACCTTTTTGTCTATATGGTTTTCTTCCACCACCTGATACTTCGCTACGTCCTTTAGTATCAGCTGTACCTTGTCTTAAAGCATTCATTTGTAAACGAATTGCTTTAGTTAGAACAATCTCGTTTCCTTCGATTTTCCAAATTTCATCATTAATATTAATATCTTTTACTTTAGTACCTTTAAGGTCAATTACATTAACTTTTGTCATTGTCTTCTCTCCTTATCTGAAATTATTCTTCAGTAGATTCCTCGACTGTTTCATCAGTTTCCGCAACTTCCTCAGTTGTCTCTTCAGTAGTTTCTTCAACTTTTTCTTCTGTAGTAACTTCTTCAGTTTGTTCTACAGTTTCAGGAGCAGTTTCTTCTACTACTTCTTCAACTGAATCAACTACAGGTTCTGTTTTATTAATGATGATCTCTTTTGGTTCATTTTTTCCGCCTTTAACAGCTGAACGAATTAACACAATAGAGTTTTTAGGTCCTGGAATATTTCCACTTACTAATATGTAATTATCTTCTACACATACTTCAATAATTTCAAGATTTTGAATGGTAACTGTTTCTGATCCCATATGACCAGCCAACTTTTTACCTTTCAAAACACGCATTGGTCTCATAGTTCCCATCGAACCTGGTCTTCTATGATATCTTGATCCGTGAGTTTCAGGTCCACGTGATTGTCCATGACGTCTAATAACACCTTGGAAACCTTTACCTTTTGAAGTACCAGTTACATCAACTTTTTCTCCAACTTCGAATGTATCAGCAGCTATAGTACTTCCAAGAGTATAACCTTCAGTAGATTCAACTCTTATTTCTTTTAAGAAGCGCTTAGGAGATACACCTGCTTTTTTTGCATGGCCAATAGCGGCTTTGCTTGCATTTTTTTCCTTTTTGTCAACTACAGCAAGTTGAATTGCGTTATAACCATCAGTTTCAACTGTTTTAACTTGCATTATAACATTTGGTTCAACTTCAACTACAGTAACAGGAATAACTTTTCCATCTGTCGTAAATTTTTCGGTCATACCGATTTTACGTCCTAAGATTCCTTTCTTCATTGTTCTTTCCTCCATTATTTTTTATTACATTGTTTTGATATCGATTTCAACACCGCTTGGTAAGTCTAAATGTTGAAGAGCATCCATAGTTTCTTTGCTAGGATCCTTGATGTCGATTAATCTCTTATGAGTACGCATCTCGAATTGTTCACGAGAATCTTTATATTTATGAACAGCCTTTAATACAGTAATCTTTTGAATTTCTGTAGGTAGAGGTACTGGTCCAGAAATATTTCCACCCGTTCTCTTAACAGTTTCAATGATTCTTGCAGCAGCATTATCAAGAACTCTGTGATCATAAGCTTTTAATCTTATTCTAACTTTTGACATTTACATGTCCTCCCTTCGTCTATATCTTGTATAAACATAGCTCCGTTACAAATTAACCTGAGACACTTTATTATGCAACTCTTCCTAGTGTGTCAGCAATCTTGCACATCACAGCCAGTTAAACTATCAATCATTATACCCTACCTTTATATTAAAATCAACCCTTTTTTAGAACTTTTTTTATTTTTTTATAACAATCAAATTTTGGTATTGCAAAATATCTATTCAAAAGAAAAGAAACCTCGTTAAATAGGCTTCTTCATTATAATATATAGTTGTTACATTGCTCTTTTTAGGTTTTCCTGTTCAATTATCTGTTCTCCTAATTTTTGATATTCATATTCTCCCTGCTCGCCATACTTTTCAAAATAGTTTTTAAATTCTCTTAAAATATCTTCTTTATCCTCTTTACTCATATCGGTAAGTCCGCGTAGATAAGTAGACAAATTAGAGGAAAATGTCCATAGTTCTTCTTTTTTATGACTCTTCATGAATTTTTTGTACTCTAAACGGGATATTTTGATTCCTGCTGCTATGTTACAAATTTCCTTATTTGATAAAACCCCACCAACATTATCAAAGGCACAAGTTAGATTGTCAAAGTCTATCTTCTTAAAATCTTTGTAGCGATACTCTCTCAGGGTAGTAGCCCTCTTTCCTTTTCCGCGATAAGAGTTCGCATAGGCAAATTCATTATCTATAAGTTCTTTTAAAGCACTACTCTGCTCAGAAGTTAAATATTCTGAGATATTTTCCGATGTCAAAAAGGATGTTACAGGGATTTTGCCGCTCAAATCGCATAAGACAAAACCAGCTTGACGCGTATTATAATTATATTCTGGACGAATATTTATACCACTTATCTTTTTAAACTTTTTAGCAATTTTTTTAAATTTATGTTTCATTGCAGTAGCCTTTATAACATTTTTTTCTCCATCGGCCATAGCAGAAAAATAACCGACAGTCAGAGTACCCATTGCAACAAGAGCATAGGGACTACCAAGGGCAGATAAGCCAAAAAAAGATGCGGCAGAAATGAAACGGATTTTCCTACTTATGTCAGCACGTACAGCTCTTACTTTATTTACTTTCATGGCAACATTGGGATATTCATTAAATTTATCATTTTCCATAGTAAACCCTCTTTCTACTTTTAGTATATCACATAATACTATTTCGTCGAATAAAAAAAAGGATAGTTTACGCTACCTTTAATTTACCTTCTTCAACTACTAGAGGAACAAATTCTGCTATGTGGCCTTCGCTTTCAAGTTGATCAATAAATTTTTGAACTTTGCCATCATTTTCAGAGACATATTCCAAAGTACATGAGCCATCATTTAGTTTTTTTATAGCGATGACATTTTTCTTGCTCGTTAAATATTCTAAAGCTGATGGAAATTCATCTTTGTGCATTAGATAATCTATATACGTTTTCTCATCTTTAATCATCTTATGGAGCAATTCTAGAGTTGCTAAATCTTCCATACTAGGCAAGAAGAATGATGAGACATATCCCTGTTCATCGATAATTCCTCCATCCATCGCATCGTAGTCTTTAAGTTCTGAATCATAACTGACATATTCATCTGTCAATATAGGAAAGCCCATCTCTTCGTTATCAATTTTTTTTCTATCAAAGTCAGGCGATGAAACATAATCTATCGATGCTATATAACTTCGATGTCCATTAGAAAATAAAACTTCATCTTTGCCTTGGCAAAAAGGATCACGTATCATCCAGCCTAATTCATGAAGGCAGAATTCTAATTCGCTCGAGAATCTAGTTATTTTAGTTTTATATTCATTCTCATACTTTTCCTTTAGTTCAGAGCTTGCCTCAATTGCCGCTTTAGTCATTACCTCAAAAAGGCCTTGCAATTTATAAAAATATAATTCGCGAAAATTTCCGTCAGTATCAAATACTCCTGTCATATTACCACCTACTGTATTAAGTATAACAATAAATAGATAAAAAATAAAGTCTATTGCTTAGACTTTATCTCATTAATATATGTATTTACCTTATTTGACCACTCACTGCTAGCAGCATATTTGCTGGCCATCTTCTCGGGAGTATCTAACCCCTTTAAAAAATAGTTTTTGTATATAATATCTAAATACGCCGTTATTCCCTCGTCAAGTGAGTTATACTTGCTATAACTTCCTCCGCGACAAGAACCACTGCCCTTTAATCCACCAATATTGTTGCATTCAACTGTTAGAGTAGAACATTTCCATTTGCAACCAGTCTCTAACAAAACAATTGCAACCATTAGGTAGGGGTTTACTCCTGTTCTTTTCGTATAATTAGCAAAGAAGTAACCTGTATTAGTCATATATGAATTTAAGGATTTATTCAAAAGATTTGTCAATTCTGTTATAGTCATTCCATCATATATTATAGAACCATCATCTTCGAAAGTTGGTGCCACCAAATAAGGGTATTTAGATGGGGCAACATCGACAAATTCTTCTAAATCATCATAACCACTTGTAATGACATTAGTTAACGAACTATCCATCTTTTTAATAGCTTCAGTAGTTGCAATATTTGGTTTATTTATATCTATATTTTGATGAGATACGGAACTATTGATGACATCACTACGGGTGCTTAACAGGTATCTCTTTATTCCAAAAACAAGGGCAATAGCTACGATAAATGTTAAAGCGCCTATGCCTATTTGTTTTCCATATTTAATTGTCACATTAAAACCTCTATTCTTTTAATATGTTTATATTATAGCATGAGTGTCTCTCTTTTTCAACTAATATGAATTGGCGGGTTCCATTGTTTTCTTTAATTCTATTTTGCGTTCTATGAATTGAACGACAGCAGTTTCATTATTCATTTCTTCAAGTTTGTATTTATCTATCATGCAATTAACAGCATGTTCATTTCCCTCAATATAACTTATTTCGTCTTTTAAACTATCACTTTTAGCACGGCTTAAGTTCAATTCTTTTTCCAATTCTTTTATGTCCGAATTAAGATCTTCTTCTAATGCTAAGCACTCTTCCATATCAAGAGAAAGAATATTTTTGCTTTTAAAGATATTTGATAGAGCTTTTAAAACTCCTCTACAGGATATATCATCTTTTCCAATAACTTTAGTATAATCATCTTTAAGAATATGCAAAGCATCTAATGAGACCGCTAAGAGAAGACCTATGAAAACGATTAATAGTCCCGACATTGAGGCTGCACTTATAATAGTTATATATGAGATTATTGCCAGTAAAACTAATTCTAGTAATGGTCTTAAAAAGCGCATTAAACTTTTTTTGCTTTCTCTTATGCTGAATATATTGTCTATAATTTCTTTTCTTATCTTTATTTGTCCTAGTTCTGTATATTTTATATCTAGCTCTTTTTCTAGATTTTTTATTCTATCTTTTAATTCTTCTAAATTAATTAGGTCAGTTTCTTTTATAGCATTTAAGGACTGCCTAATATGTTGTAATTTCATTTTTATCCCTCTTCTTGTTGCCGAATTAAATATTATAATATATTATAGTAATTGTCAATACATAAAATGCATTAAAAAAACAGTTCACTTTTGAACTGTCATTTTTTTATTAAATTCCTCTAAATAAGTCTTTTTTCTTAACTAGATATAATGCAACGCCACATACAGATGCGATTATAACGAATTCTAAGATGTGATCCTCAACACCAGTTTTTGGACTCTTAACACATGCTGATTCTTTAGTGATATCTTCTACTAATGTACAAGATTCTGGTTGAGTTCCAACTGTTAACCATCTATATTCTTCATCACATGAGTAACAAGAGTAATCTTCTTGGTTTTCTCTATCAACACAGTCATATGTTTTATCTAAGTATACTACGGGAACATAGGCATAAGTTGTTGCACTATTTGTCAATTCTCTTTCAATAGTAATAGATGTTACTTCACGATTTTCATTCTTAGGGAATTTTAATACCCAGATGTAGTAATTGTCGCCTTCTTTTTCAACAGTTTGAGTGTATAATCCCTCTTTTTGTGTTTCGAAAGCAGCCATTGTAGTTCCCCATTTGGTAACATCAATCGTGTATTTATCTCCATCTTTTGTTGCTCCAAATAAATCAATAAGATCATTTAAAGTAATTAATTGTAAGTTTCCCTCTTCTTGGATAGGTTTAGCGTAAGCAAATCCACCAGCATTAGCGTTAATACTTCCTAAAAGCCCAGGGGTTTGTCCACCGCCTTTATAACCCGGCATACTTGTAAATTTTGTACAATCTCCATCAATTGCTTCACAATAAGGAAGACTGTGGTCATATGAATATCCAGTTGCCCATACTTTAACATATTTGTCTGTCTTACCTAAATCTTCAAGAATAATAGTTCTTGTTCCTGTTGCATCTCCTTGGTGAGTATAGAAGTTTACTTCGTCACCTCTTTTATATTCAAAACATGAACCGTTTTCATTACAGTTTGGATCATTAACGGCCTTAACCATAGTTAGTGGTATCATAAGTATCATCAATGTAAAAATAGCCACTATTTTTTTCATTCTTAATCACTCCTTTTATTATTTTACCTTCAACTATAATAAATATAACATAAAAAAGCAAATTATGCTATATTTTTTATTATTACGATAATAATTTACAAAAAAAGAGAAAACTAGTCAGTTTCCTCTATAAGTTCAAAGCGATATTTTTGCAAAACATCGGGATATTTCTCGTGATCTACTTCAGATAAGAACATCGCAAGGGGTCTAACCCATATTTCTGAGTCTTCATCATGAGTGTAGACTACCATATCTTCTAAGGTTTCAGAATCCTTAGCAATACATATTATCTTGTGGATTGTCCCTTTAAAATGGCGATATATTTGATTAGGTTTTACTTCTCTATTCACGATTTTCTTCCTCTTCCTTTATCTCTTCTGCCTTTTCTTTTTTCTTTCTATCATCTTTTTCTTTTTTAATTGGTTTAGGTAAAGCATCCTTGCGAGATAAGTTTAGACGTCCACGATTATCATAACCTTGAGACATAACGATAATCTCATCACCAACAGATACGACATCAGAAACTTTTTCCACTCTTTCATGGGCAAGTTGTGAAACATGAACTAATCCTTCACATCCCGGCCATAGTTGAACAAAGCAACCAAAATCTTCAACTTTGACAACCTTAGCGGTATATTTAACACCTGGTTCAACTTCACGAACAATATTTTTAATCATTTCAGCAGTTTTATTGATTATCTCGCGGTTTGTATGATAAATAATTACTTGGCCATCATCGTTTAAATCAACTTTAACGGCGTCTTTATCTTGAACAGTTTTGACATTAGAGGCTTCGAGAATGATCTTAGTAATCGTCTCTCCACCTTTACCAATAACTTCTTTAATACGATCTGGATTAATCATGAATGTCTCAGTCTTTGGTGCATATTCGGATACGTCTTCTCTTGGTTTTGCTATTTGAGCTTCCATGACATCTAGTATCTCCATACGAGCTTTTTTAGCTTGAGCTAGGGCCTCTTTTAAGATTTCTTTAGTGATACCTTTGATTTTAATATCCATTTGTAGGGAACAGATACCTTCTCTAGTTCCTCCAACTTTAAAGTCCATATCACCTAGATGGTCTTCCATACCTTGAATATCAGTTAAGATAGTATAGGCACTTTCATCTTTGCTTGTAATAAGACCCATAGCAATACCTGCTACTGGTGCTTTAATTGGTACACCTGCAGCCATTAGTGACATACATCCAGCACAGATGGTAGCTTGGCTTGATGATCCATTAGATTCTAATATTTCAGATACAACACGAACCGTGTAAGGGAACTCCTCTTCCGAAGGCATTACTTGTTTTAGACATCTTTCACCTAAGGCACCATGACCAATTTCTCTTCTTCCTGGAGAACCATAACGTCCTGTTTCTCCAACAGAGAAAGCTGGAAAGTTATAATGCAACATAAAATGCTTTTCAGCTTCAAGACTTACACCATCTAATACTTGGTATTCGTTTAGAGCACCTAGCGTCGTTACTGCTAAGGCTTGAGTTTCTCCTCTCGTAAATAGTGCTGAACCATGAGTTCTTGGAAGTAAATCTATAGCTGTCGATAATGGTCTTATCTCATCCATTGCTCTTCCATCGGCACGAGTCTTCTCATCAACAGTAATTGAGCGGAAGATATCGTATTCAATTGATTCTAATATTAATTTAATTTTCGTCGTAAGAATCATCAATTCTTCTTTATCTAAATCAGCATTTTCTTCTTCGTACTTGGCGATTACACTTTCCTTAACTTCATCAACTGCTGCATACATTTCCAATTTTTCCTTAATTCTTAGAGCTTTATTTAATTTGTCAGCTGCTAAATCATATACAGCATTTCTTAATTCTTCTGCAATTTCCAATTTTTCATATTCCATCTTAGATTCGCCAATTTCAGAGGCAATCTTCTCTTGAAATTCACATAGTTCTTTAACAGCTTCATGTCCAAACATTAAAGCTTCTAGCATATCTTCTTCACTTGCTTCTTTAGCGCCAGCTTCAACCATGTTAATAGCTTTCTTTGTTCCGGCTACTGTTAGATCTATATCTGATATTTCCATTTCATCAGTAGTTGGATTGATGATAAACTTACCATTTACTCTTCCTACTTTAACACCAGCGATTGGACCATCAAATGGAATTTTAGAAATAGTTGTTGCTAACGAAGAACCAAACATTGCTGTTAGTTCTGGCGAATTATCAGGATCAACTGATAATACCGTATTAACTATTTGTACTTCATTTCTAAAATCTTCAGGGAACATTGGACGCATTGGTCGATCAATCATACGGGCTGCCAATGTAGCGGCATCAGTAGGACGACCTTCTCTTTTTATGAATCCTCCTGGTATTTTTCCTACGGAATATAATTTTTCTTGGTATAAAACCATTAGTGGAAAGAAATCACTTAGAATATTGGCATTGTTACCAACTACTACTGTCGATAAAATTACGGTATCGCCGTATCTTACCAAAACTGCTCCATGAGCTTGTTTAGCAACTTCACCATGTTCAACAACTAGCTTTCTTCCTCTAAAATTCATTTCAAATATTTTCTTTGTCATTTATACTACCTCACTATTCTATAAAAGAAAAAGACACTAAAAAAATTAGCGCCTACTTTCTTATATTTAATTTTTCGATTAATGTACGATATGCTTCGACATCATTGGCTTTTAGATAGTCTAGTAAACTACGTCTTTTACCAACCTTCATCATTAATCCTCTTTTTGAATGGTAATCATGAATATGTACCTTTAAGTGTTCTGTTAAATCTCTTATTTCTTCTGTAAGAATAGCGATTTGTACTTCAGTAGCACCGGTATCTTTTTCAGATTTACCATACTCTTTAACTAATTCTGCTTTTCTTTCTTTAGTTACAGCCATGTTAACTTTACCTCCTATTATTATTTTCCCGTTTAAACTCAGAGAGAAATCGGAGATTTTCCAATCCGAGTAAAAACTTACTAATACATTATATACTAAAAGTATGAGTAAATGCAATAGTTTATTTTAAATTATTATATTTGATACTGGAATCAAGGTTTTCTTTTTAAAGGTTATAATTATTGGATAGCGGAAGAAATCGACTAATTCCATGTCGTAATCACGATTATCAGGAAGACTTGCTTCCATAATTGTCAGGAGATATGCTAACCAACTTCGGTAATCATCTTGGTTTAACCCACTTATGTAAAAGTTAAAGTGAATATCGCCACAGAGTGCTATACATAAATCTAAATTATTTTTATTAGCTACTCTTATCATATCAACTGTGGCATCACATGGTTCTAGTCCATACATCATATCTATGCCCGACACATCGTAAGATCTATCAAATACACCTTTTTCAAGAATTAAACCATCGATATCTGTCGTTATTAAATGATCATCAATACCTTTAACTGATCCACTGGTTTGAAGAGCTGCAACTTTCTTTGTAAAGGCAGGAAAATGCCCACATCCAACATCTAAAAGATGGCGATTAATATCATAATGTTCATTTAAATAGGTTAAATATTCTGAATATAAGTCTCTTTCATATTTAACCATCAAACCAATTTCTTCGTAGATCTGACTCATTATGTCAATATAATTTCCCGCTTTAAATTCTTCGCCAATAAATTTTTCTTTAATAAATTTTTGAGTGTTTTTCTTATAAAGATGACCATATTGACGAAAGAACTTATCAAACTTTTGACGGTATTCTCTTTCTTCTTCCATTGTTAGTATTGGCATAAATACATCCCCTTTTTTCGAACTATTTTATAGCATCATTTATATTAAGTCAATTAAAAAAGGAAAGAGTATATCTTTCCTTGATTTTAATATATTTATCTAACATAGTTTGCTATAGCATATGCTGCTTGTTCTTCAGTGAAACCGAATTCCACTAACATTCTTTTAATGTCATCATTACTGTAACCAGCTGAACCACCTAATCTTGAATCAATAGCCTTTAAAGCATTATCGTTCCAATTTCCACCACAGTTATCTGCGCCATATTTAGCTTCTTCAGCTGTAAATTTATAATACTCGTTTTGCAATTCTTCCATTACTTCTTTATGAGAAAAATTATTGTGTTCTATCAATTCTTTTGCTCTTTTTTGCGCTTGTTCGTTCCAATTTGCTCCACAGTTATTAACAGCATATGTTGCTTGTTCAAAAGTAAAGCCTATCCAATCTTCTTGTAAAGTTTCAAGTAAGTCTTCCTTAGAATAGATACTGCTTTCTAATAGTTCTTTTGCTCTTTTTAAAGCTTGAGCATTCCAATCAGCTCCACAGTTATCAGCAGCATACTTAGCTTGTTCAGGTGTGAACTTTGCCCACTCGGATTGTAGATTTTTAAGCATTAATTTATAAGAGTAACTAGTAGATTCTAGAGAGTCCTTAGCAACCCTTAGTGCTTGTTCGTTCCAATCGACTTTGCAATTATCCACGGCATATTTCGCCTGTTCAGCAGTAAATTCGTTATATTCGCCTTGTAACAATTCTAATAGTCTAGCATAAGAATATCCACTGGAATTTAACATGTTTTTAACTCTCTTTAAAGCTTGCTCTTGATTATTGACATTTATACTAGCGAGTGCCGCTTTTTCATCAGCAGCTTCAAACTTCATATCTTTTACTTCTTCAATTATTCTAGCTTTAGATAATCCTCTGTTTGTCAACGTCTTTACCAATAATAATGCTTGATTGCTCCAATTTACCTTATTAACAGTAATTGCATTTTTTATCTCAGTATCAGTGTACATTAAATCTTTCATGTATTCCACTAATCTGATATAAGAAATACCAATTTGAGTTGTATATCTCTTAACTAAATTATTTGCTTGATTTTTCCAATCTATTCCACAATTGTCAGCAGCATATTTTGCCTCTTTTTCAGTATAACCATAATATTCATCTTGAAGCATAGTAACAATGCTAATATATGAACCTTCTCCGCCATTTGAATTTTCAATTATTTCTTTAAGATCTGCCAAGGCTTTCTTTTCTCTAGCAGTTGGGTTATATGCGGGTTTTGTCGATTCCCATTTAGCATATAATGTTATATTTTTATTGTAATTTTTAGAAATCTTAGTTACTTTATTTTTAAATTTAGAATCAGTATACCAACCTAAGAATTTATATCCGCTTCTTGTTGGGTTCTTTAATACTACTTCGGTATTAATCTTGTATTTTGTTGGATTGGCCTTATTGTTGACTCCGCCATTTAGATTATATTTTATTGTAAATTGATTTGCCCACATAGCGTATAGGGTGATAGTTCCCTTATTTTTAGAAACTAGGTTTTTAACACTTGCCTTATCAGCATAAGTTGTTCCTTTACCATTTTTCTTAATGTTCCATCCAATGAACGCATATCCATTTTTAGTGTATTTATTGGCATTTAATTTAACTGATGAGCCATATTTTACTTTTGTTTGGCTACTCATTTTGCCTTTATTGGCACCATTTTTATCAAATTTAATTGTATATGTGTTAGCATTCCATTTGGCATATAAAGTTACATTGCCTTTGCTTCCCTTTTTGATTTGGGTTACTTTTTTCTTTAATTTGGCATCTTTATACCAACCGCCAAATGTATATCCTTCTCTTGTTGGATTCTTTAATTTAATTGTTTTAGTCTTTTTGTTGTATTTTACTGGGTTGCTCTTGCTATTTTTTCCGCCATTTAGATTATAAGCAATTTTATAATCAGCATTGGATTCCCATTTAGCATAAAGAGTTAAATTACCTTTGCTTCCCTTTTTAATTGAGGTTACTTTTTTCTTTAATTTGGCATCTTTGTACCATCCTAGGAAATCATAACCTTTTCTCGTAGGGTTCTTTAGTTTGATTGTCTTGGTGTTTTTGTTATAACTTGTTGGGTTACTCTTGCTGTTTGTTCCGCCATTTAAATTGTATTTGATTGTGTATCTTGACCACTTAGCATAAAGGGTGACATTTCCCTTGCTACCCTTTTTAATTGAAGTTACTTTTTTCTTCAATTTGGCATCACTGTACCAACCTTCAAAAGCATAACCGCTTCTCGTTGGATTTTTTAGTTTGATTGTCTTAGTCTTACTGTTGTATTTTGTTGGATTACTCTTGCTGTTTGTTCCTCCATTTAAGTTGTATTTGATTGTGTAATTCGTCGTTGCAACTTCTTTTGTTGGTGTACTCTTAGCTGCATCTACATAGTTGTTATTCATAGGCATTACCAACAACATGCTTATGAATAGTGCTATTATTAGCTTTTTCTTCATTTTTTCACTCCTTATAAACATTATAGAACTTTTATTATCTATACACAATGGTTTTTTCACATTTTTTTCACAAAATAAAATAAGGAAAGAGTGCACCTCTTTCCAATCTATATAAACGTTATATAACGTACAATATATTTTATGGTTTTAAGCAAAAAACGTGACTATTTTAAATTATTTTTTATAATCTTTTTTGATTTATCTGACTAAGATAGACTGTATAAATTTTCGTAATTTCATCTGATATTGATGGAAAGGTATCACAGATACTTTGATATGCACAATCAACATATCGCTCATTATCGAAATTTTGCAATTGCATGTCGACAAAGTCTTGAAAGATATCTATTAAATCCTCTTTCTCGTAATGATAGTCGTAGTGTAGTTCACTAGCTAATTCATTAGCTTTATCTAGAAGTTTTGGATGGAGATAAACTAGGCGATTAAAGTCACGTTTGCTAAATTCTCTTCCTAATTTTTGATTATATCTACGCCACTTATTTAATATATCTGAATTATCAATAGGCATTACATCTGGTTTATTAGGATAGCGATAAATTTTTAATAGTCCCGCTTCTTCCAAACTTAATATAGCATCATAGACACTGGCATAGTATTCTTCATCAATAACAGCAACAGGTATATCCGAAACGACTTCATTGAATCCGGTTTTGATATCTTTAAATGTTGCATCATCAAGTGTATATAATGATGAATCATTAGCATACATTTTTTCAAGAGCTCCTGGTATTTTTTCAACCAATTCCCATGGACCTGTATTTTTACTAAAGCGCCCAATATCGTAGGTCAAATCATCGCCACATCTTTTACTAAAGTGAATAGCTAATACCTTATCTGGCGTGGCATAGACATATGTGCCATGAGTAGATTTTTTTGGCTCTAGTACTTTTAAATCGTGTTCTTTACTTCCGTGATAAATAATTCCCATATTAATACCTTCTTTTGAATATTATAACATATCAGCTCTTTTTTATAATATATATCAGAAGTTTCACAATTAAAATCATTTTCTAATCCATTTTCTTTAAGCATATTATCATACTAATTTATATTCTCTTACTGCAATTCTTTCATCTGGGCAATATTCTATTACAAATTTATTTTCTTTTTTACATATGAGTATGCCTATCGTATTATCATGAGTTACTTCTTTGATATTCTTATCAATATAATTCATATACTTTTGCACTTGTGCAATATATTCAACTTTAAATTCTGTTACCTTTAATTCAACAACTACAAAACAATTATATTTAATATTAAATAAAAGTAAATCAATATAATTATTTCTATCTCCAATTTTAATTTTATATTCACTCCCTATAAAACTAAATGAATTGTCCAATTCTTTCATAAAATTTTCATCATCTTCCATTATTAGCTTTTGTAATATTTTTTCTGTAACTATCTCTATATTGTTTTTGTTTTTAATCAAAATTGGATTAGGAACAAAATCCTTCGCTTTGATTTTATCATTTGTTTTTAATTTATTTCTGGTTTCATAAGGTAATCTTTCAAACTCATTCGATTTTATTTTATGCTCTAATTCTCTAACTGTAATATGATTATTAATTGAAATCTGAATATAATAATTTATAGAATCATAATCTAAATTAAATAATAGTCTTAAATGACTCCAAGTTAATTGTGTCCACATTGTGGACACTTTTGTAATACTAAAAATATTATAAAATTGTTTCATTCTAAACAATGTTCTTTTATTGTATTTTTTACCTACCTCTTTCACTAATCTCTTAGAATATTCGTCTATAATATTATCTCCATATTTACCACCGGCTTTATTTAATAATTTCCTTATCTCAAAATATGTAATAACTTTATGTCTTTCTTTAGGGTAGTCTTTTATTTTTGAATACATTTCATTATCAATTATTTTATTTTTTATCTTATTATAATAATCCATATCTTACTATTCCCTATGGATTACATGTTTCTATTTTTATTTTTTTATTTTTAATCTTAAACATAATACTACCATCTTGATCTGTTCTATGTACTTTTGTATCTTTTAAAATACTTAATATTTCTTTATTTGGATGACCATACCTATTATTCTTACCGACACTAATAATCGAATATTTAGGATTTATTTCGTCAATGAAAGTTTTACTACTGCTCGTTTTGCTTCCATGATGACCAACTCTAATTAAACCCGCTGATAACTCATATTTTTTGAGTAAGTCCTGTTCAGTTTTTATGCTAGCATCTCCCATAAAAAGCATTTTATAATTATGAATATTCAATAAAGATACAATGCTATTGTCATTTTCATTATCGTAAACTATACCAGTATCTAATAGTTGAAAATTTAATCTTCCGCGATATTTATCAGTAATATTAATTTTCTTGTTTATTAATCTTTTTTCGTAAGCATTTAAATCTCCCTTATTTAAAATAATGTTTAAAACTTTAAAGTTATCAACAAAATGCTCTGCTTCACCTAAATGATCGGTATCACCATGCGTTAAGATAAGATAATTGACTTTGGAGACTCCAATACTTTTTAAGAGACGAATAGTATTATCAGTTAAGTATGTCCTCTTTTTTTCCTTCCAAGCCTCAGTTTTAAAATTCACCTTACCACCCGTATCAATCATGATGGTCTCATTTTTATATTTTATAACTGTTGAATCCCCTTGCCCAACATCTAAAAAGAAGACATAATAATGTGAATCAATTAGGGGATATATCTTAATTATTGCGATAAGGATGAAAGGGATTAGGATAAAAATACGACGATAGCTATTGAAGAAAAGAGTAATTAAAATATAATATGCTATAACTACTAAAATGGGTATCTTAGGAATAATAATGTTTAATATAAGCATATAATTGGCCAAAAACTCACTTATATGATTTAAACTAAGTAAGACACTATCCAAAAAGGGAAATAGTAAGGTCAATAAACTCAAGGGATAGATAATAAAACTTATTAAAGGAACATATAGTAGATTATTGAAGACACTTAAAATATTTATCTCATAATTGTTAAGTGCTGTTATAGGTAAACTATAGATAAAAGCAATGAGAGAAATCTTAAAGCATTTCATGAGGTAACTCCCCTTAATAAGTTTATTATTTCTTATAAGAGAATAAGAGACAACCGATGAGTATTGAAATCCCACATTGTGAATAAGATAAGGATTATATAAAAGGAGTACCATTATAGTTAAGGAATAAACTCTTAATGTATCTAAATTAAAAGAAAAACGTTTATTTAAAAACAATAATATAAATAGCGTTACACTACGGAGAATACTTGGCTGAAAATCAGTTAGAAAGGAATAAATGAGTAGAAATACTATGACGATTATATATCTAGTATTTTCCTTTAATTTTTTTAAGAGTTTTAAAATAAGCCCCGTAAGTAAAGAGACATGCATACCTGATATGGCGAATATATGCGATACACCAATATCTTGATATTCCTCGTATATACCCTCTTCTAAGGCGGTCTTATCACCCAAAATAAAGGTCAATAAATAAGCCTTACTTTGATATTTATTAATATGCTTTATTAGGGCATTCTTTATTTTATATAAGAAAGATATATTAGAATTATCAATCTTAATATTATTAATGCTCATAGTATAATTAATTCCCTGATAGTAAAGATAATCATGATAGTTAAAGGTATTAGGAATGGTGTTCTTATTTGGCATATTTAAGGTGCCAGTAAGTTCAAGATTTGTTCCAAGGGGAAGACTTTCATAAAGAGAAACATCTTTATAATTCTTAATATAAAACGTACCTTTTACTTTTTCTTTCCCCTTAAGAACTAAGGAAAGTTTATCTCCATCAATTGTCTTAGAGATTAGATATCCCCTAATAATTGTATCATTGATATTGTAGTTACTTTTTCTCGGAATAATTGAATAGATTAGGGAATAAACAATAGTTACAATTAATAGAAATAAAATAAGATGACTAGACTGTAATATAGTCTTTAATCTTAGCAAATAGAGCATCTCCTATTCCACTGACATTCTTAATATCATCAATTGTCGAAAATTTGTTTTCCATGCGATAAATTATGATAGAGTCAGCTTTCGATGCACCAATTCCCGATACACTCATCAATTCTTCTTTACTAGCGGTATTGATATTAACCAATGTTTTGTTGGCAGTATTGTTACTGATTGTGCCAGTTGTACTCCCTGGTTCACATACACATACATTACTTCCATTATTGGTATTATTGTTAGTGTTATTATTAGAATTATCTTCGACATCATTTTTGACATCTTCAATTTTTTTAGTTGTTTGGTTTTTCATCTCACTTTTAGTATTGATGATAATAACCATTTCGTTAGACAATGTTTTTGATAAATTAATATTTTGAGTATAAGCTGTACTTTTTAATCCACCAGCTTCATCAATAACATCTTGAACAATAGAACCCTCGGGCATCTTATAGACACCAGGCTTTTTGACAGCCCCTTTGATGTCTACAACAATATAATTGCTTGATTCATCACCAGATTCTATCTCGACAGGATTACAGGGATCTAAATCACTTTGAGATAAAATAGGATTACTCGATGCAAACATAAAGGGAATGCTAACTGCTGCTACCAATAATAATACTATACCACCAATAATTAATTGATGTTTGTATTTAAGTAGTAAATTCATTTTTTCACCTCCTACCTTATATGTACACGGTGAAATTAAAAATTACTTTTAAAAAAATGAAAAAAAGATAAAATTATTTATCTTCTTTAGGTACAAGGACAACAATAGCCATGTTTTTATCATTAATTTTCTTTGCCACTTCTTCAGCAGCACTATAATCAAGTTCATTGTATATATCATATATATTATGAATAACTTGACCATAATTTATCAGATCACTTTGAATATTATAACTAGTCTCTTCAATATCATCAAAGGATAAAATATAGTTGCTAATTGCTACACGTTTTTTTATTTCTAATTCTTCTTTGGTAATAGTTATTTTTTTTAACTTTTCCTTCATAATACTTATATATCTTTGAGGATATGGAGTTTCAGCAGATAATTCAATTATCAAATAATCATCAGTTATATACTTGCTTGCTACTATACCATCAGTAATGATATTGCCATTGATTAATCTTTCTCTTATCTCACTGGTTCTTCCAAAATTAGAATTAATGATGATATTAACTAATATATCTCTTTTTATTTCACTTATATTTAGTTTAGAAAAGTTACTTAAAGGTATCTTTAAACCTATATTAACTTTTTCTACTTCGACATTTGCTGGTATCTCCTCATATTCTTTAACCACTTTATTTGGTTCATTTATTCTTTTTATTTTGATTTCTGGTGCTTTTTCAAATTTCTTTTTAGCTTGATTTTCTTCGATAATTGCCAAAGCTTCTTCATGATTAAAGTTACCAGTTATTATAATAAACATATTGGATGGATGATAAAATGTTTGATAAGAGTTTTCGATGTCTTTTAAAGTGGTACTCTTGACGTCTTTAACATTGCCACAGACAAATGACGAGTATTTATGTTTCGAAAAAAGATTGCGATATAAGGAATAAGAAAGTAAGGCAAGGGTATTGTCTTCACACATCTTCACTTCTTCAGCTATTATTCCCTTTTCAGCTTCAATCATCTTTGAAGTATAACATGGAGTTTGCACAAAATCTAAGAGATAATTTAAATTCTCTTTAAATTTATCATAGCCATAAACTTCATAACAAGTGACTTTAAATGAAGTATAGGCATTGGACTCCGAACCTAGGTTGGCAAAATAATCAGATGCATCTCCATCAGGCATTTTGAAAGTGATATGCTCGAGAAAATGCGCTACTCCATCTGGTATCTTCGTATAACTAGCAGCAGAGGCTTTTTTAAATTCCGTATATAAAGAGCCAAATTTAGTTGAAAATGTCATATAGAAATTCTTGACGTTCTTATTGGGAATCAAATAAACTTCTAAACCACTTGGCAAGACTTCTTTATAGAGTATCTCGTCAACTTTGGGATATTTAATTTTCTCCATTTTCTTCGCCTCCTCTTAAAATATAAATTGTATTTAGTTTAACTTTTTTAGCGATATTCATAACATCTTTTTTAGTTATTTTTTTAAATTCGTTTATACGTGTTTCTATATCATCAATGGAATTAAGGTACTGAAACAAATGTATATCTATTATGCGATCTGGAGAATCTAAAGATATATTGATAGAAGATATAATAGCGGATACTGCTCTTTTTACTTCATCATCACTAACCTTAGTTTCCATCTCTTTGATTGTTGCATTTATGAGACTTTTAGTCTTGTTTTCATTATCCTTATCAACTGCTGTTATGATAAGCTCTAAGTTATCATTTTTTTGAAATAGACTTTGAATATTATAGCAAAGAGAATTCTCATCGCGCAATTTACGATATAATTTAGTCTCCAAAGCACCTCCTCCAAGAATCATATTGTATATTATAAAAGGATACTTTTTTTCATAATCAGTTAGGTTTAAGGTATTTAAAATAAATAATACTTGCGATTGACTGAATGGTGAGGATTCAACAACCTCTTTAGTTTTCTTTGCTATCTTATTTTTTACATCCATAGTTATTTCGTGAGTTTTAATAGTTTTAAATGAGGCATATTCAACTATTTTAGATATTACGACGTTTTCATCAAAATCACCTATTATGAAAATATCAATATAGTCATGAGTTAAAATATCTTGATAGGTTTCATATAAATTTGAAGAAGTGATCTCGTGGATTTTTTCTTCGGAACCAGATAAATTTATACTAGATACACTTTCTTTATCGAAGGCCTTTAGTCCCTTAGTAATAGCAGATCTTTGAGGATCTTCATTGATATTTTTGATATCTGATATAATGCGTGTTTTGACAATCTCTAATATTTCATCATTGAATTCGTTATCAGTAACATCTGGATGAAATATGAGATCAAATGGCAATTTAAGGGCTTCATCTAAATAATCTTCTTCCGTATATTTGGGATTTAAAAAATCCATGGCTACACTGGATAAGACAGCATTACCCATTCGGATACTTGTGGCATAACATACAGCATTATATAACTCTTCTAGTTTTAAGGATATTGCTCTTTTGGTCTTGTAATATTCTCCCGTCTCCATGAGCATATCGAAAAGAACTGTTCTCTTGTGAACAGATGCAATATCGACATTATTTCGAAACATTATTTCCATGCGAATATTTTTAAATCTATCTGTTTTTATTGTATGAATATTAAAAGATCCATTCTTATGTAATTTATAGACCATATTGACACCTCTTACTCATTAGTATACGTAAAATTTCCTTTTTTATAAGACAATTATAACACAGTTATGATATCATTTATACAGGTGATGATAATGGAACCAGTACATATAGTTACTGAAAAGGAAAATATTGCTCCAATAGTGTTACTTCCAGGTGATCCACTAAGGGCAAAGTACATAGCAGAGAAATTTTTAACAGATGCTAAATTAGTTAATGAAATAAGGAACATGTATGCATTTACAGGCTATTACAAAGGCGTAAGAGTTACAGTAATGGGTTCGGGAATGGGTGTTTCATCTGTAGGAATTTATGCTTATGAATTATATAATTTCTATGATGTTAAAAAGATTATAAGAATCGGATCTTCGGGATCATTGAATAAGGATGCTAAAATACTCGATGTTGTATTATCAACAGGAGCTTATTCTAATTCTTCTTTTGAAAATACTTTAATCAAAAGAGAAGAGAGTTTTGTCGAGTCTTCTAGTGATTTAAATGAAACAATTAAAGAAACAGCGAAGAGTATGAATATTAATTTAAAAGTTGGCCCAACATTTACAAGTGATGTATTCGATGTATATGTTGATATATCAGAAATTATTGATAGATGTCCAATGAAAGATGAATTAATGTGCGTCGAGATGGAAGGATTTGGACTTATGCACATTGCTAAGTTCTGCGGAAGGGAAGCTTCAATGTTGGCAACAATAGTTGATTCGAAATATCAACCAGGTGTTATAGTTACTCCTGAAGAGAGAGAAACTTCACTAGATACGATGATTACATTGGCTTTAGAATCTATAATTAAATAAAACCTTGTTTATAAAACAAGGTTTTTTTATTTTAAATTTTTTTAGTTTTTAACGGTTATGTCTCCACAACTATTATCGATTTTTAAAGTTATTTCTGATTTATAGTCGTTATTGCGAACATCGACTTCGCCTAAGGAAGTTTTAGCATCTATTAAAATGTCATTAGTTCTTCCAATTGAAACATCTCCCATACTATTTTTGATGTTAGAATTCTTTTCAAGGGTTAAATCTTTTATTTCAATATCGCCACAATCTGCTTCGATATCTAAACTTGATAAGATTTTTTTGATTTCGATATCACCAAAGTTATTTTCAACAATGGCATCATTAATAGTTCCTATTTCAATATCGCCACATTTATTAACGATTTTGCCGTTTCTTATGCCATCTATAGAGATATCTCCATAATGGAGGTTAACATCAGCAGTGGCATTTAAAAAGTCGGCTATGGATGTATTTCCATATTTGTTTTCGATATTTAGCTTGCCATCAAAATTCTCTGGTAAAGCAATTTCAATTTTAGTTTTTTCAACATTAAAGCAGAAACCTATGCATTTTTTAGCTACGTATTTAATGGATAAATTTTCCTTATCATCAACTTCTAATTGTTCAGTTTCTCCATAAATTTTTACAGTTGCCTTTTCAGTATTGGAATGCTTAATGTATATATCACCAGCATCACTGTCAATAGTTATATTAGCAAATATGGAATCATATTCTTTATCATATACTAATTCGTTACTTACAGAACTAGAACCAAAATTAAAGAAACCAAAATGACCTCTTCCAGTAAGAAGCCAAAACATTCCTCCCAAAATAGCAAGAGCTAAAATTGCCAAGATAATTATCAAAAATATTGTTAATCCTCTATTTTTCATTAGATTCACCTCGCAAATCAAATATCAAGTTAACGATTTGTTCGATAAGACCATAGACAATCCAAATAATCCAAGTTATATGCCATGCAAATGTTGTAAAACTTATTACTAAATATATTATTAGGATAATTAAGGAAATAATTTCATTAACTTGCTTAGCAAGTTTTTTATTGGGATTTAATTCCTCTTCTTTCTCTTTTTCCCTTTTGTCTTTACTATAAAACATACAGGAATAAACAATTACAAATGTAGCTATTCCACATATTAACAAAAATACTGCTGATGCAACTATTGGATTCATCTTCATAACAGGGATGGAAATCATAATCCATATGACTGATAGAAAATAGAAAAGAACACCTAGGCTTATACCTATAGCTTTTTTACGCTTCCTTATATTATTCTCTTTTTTGTTTTCTATATCCATAGAAGATGGAGATTCACCTTTCTTGTCTTTGTTATCATTAGAATTTAAATTACCTAATAATTCATCTGATGATAATCCGAATAACTCACATATTGGAATTATTTTATCAAAGTCAGGAGTCGATTGATCTGTTTCCCACTTCGATATTGTTTGTCGAGTAACGCCTAATCTGTCTGCAACGTCTTCTTGTGATAGATGTTTGCTTTTTCTTAGATCTGATAGTTTTTGTCCTATACTCATAATTTCACCTCTTTCACCGTTATTATATCTATAAATATTGGTTGCATTCCACCAAGCGTACTTGGAAATTTGTCAACCACAGTTAACATTTAACGAAAATACGTACCTTTTTATACTAAATAATAAAATTTATTATTATTCCCGATATCACTCCAATAAAGTATATTAATGATAAAATAATTATATTCTCTTTAATATTTTTATTAGATTTAAATAAGACGAGAAGTGCTACTCCACTTCCTGTTAAAAGTCCTGCTATTCCGCTTCCTAGTGTAATGACATTATTTAGGTATAATTCAGTTATCATAACAGATGACCCACAGTTAGGAATAAGACCAATAAGGGAAGCAATAAAAGGTGTAAGTATCTTATTTTGAGACACCATATTTTTAATAACATCTTCATTGAAATAGTTAAATACAGCATTTAATATAAAAGTTATAAGAGCGATAAAACTAATAGTTTTTAGTGTATGGATAATACTCGATTTAATAATGGATTCTTCACAATCGCAATCGCTTTCTTCACATATATGAAAATCACTCTTTTTATTATTGTGATAAACTAAATCAATTATGAATCCCATAATCATACCTATAATGACTTTTATTGAGATGATTTTTATTATTTCCGAAATAGCGACATTATGGGATATTAATATTGGTAACATTTCATCACTTGTCGATAAATATATCGCGATAAGGGTACCGAGAGAAACAATTCTTGTTATATAAAGATTAGTTGCTAAAACCGAAAAGCCACATTGTGGTATAGCACCAAGCACTCCTCCTAAGAGAGGACCAAATTTACCAGATGATGAAATCACCTTCTTGGTTTTATCACTAAATTTATGTTCAATTAATTCAATGAGTAAAAATGCTACAAATAGAAATGGCAACATCTTTAAAGAATCAATTAAGGTATCTAAGATTATATCTAACAAATTTATCCCTCCAATTGCAAGTTGATTATAACACATAATGGTCATTAAAAAAAGTTTTATTATTTTACTTTTATTAGCTTTTTTGTTAAAATAGGCAACATGGGGGGGTTAGTATGTATAAGAAACTTGTATTTGATGAATATTTTAGTGAAGAAAATCAAGAAGATATTGGTATTTATGGTAGAAAAATTGCTCTTTCTTTGATTAGTCCAAATCAAGTAGTACATGCTGCCCAATTAATAGTCTTGTTGTAAATCACTTAGAATTATCTCTTTCTATTATATGTGATTTGTATAATATTCCTAAACCTATACGAGGAGATTATAGATTATATATGATTAGCCTTATGTCGGAGATTTCTAAACATTTGAAAGATGATGAGAGAAATTATATCATTATCCGCTACATTCTTTTAAGAGATAATCGCATAGCTTATATTGAGTATCCTTATTATATTACGAATTATGAATATGAAAGAATGAAGGAAATAGATAAGTTATTTAAACAATATGAAATAGAATCCCATGCTCTAATTCATAAATATGATCCAATAAGTAACGAGAACTTAATGGGTAATACTATTACTTTTGAGAAAAGTGATGATAGTGATTCGGCATTAAAAAAGTCCTTGGACTATATCCAAGAACATGGTTTAGTAACTGACTATGAGTTAAATGCTCCTGATGAAAATATATTAAAACTATGAGGAAGATTTGTCATAGTTTTTTTATGCTTTTATAAAATTTGGTTTTCTATTGTATTTATTGTAAGAATAATGTTTTATCAGAAGAATTATTTACATGTAATAGTACATACAGAATCCGCATCATTATTGTTATTATTTATTGTTAAATTTATATATATACTTTTTTCGGGAATATTATAACTTACAGTGTAGCCATTAGTACATGAAACAGTTACTCCATATGTATACATTGGCTCACCAAAAGCATATCCAGTTCTTCGAAATTCTATTGTTTCCCCATATTTAATTGTTGTGGATTCATCGGCATTTTCTGGCCTTTCATTTGAACATCTGCCATCTAAATTTGTAAGTACATTATATGTTTTAACTGTCCATCTTGCATAAATAGTTTTATTATCTGTTACTTTTGTATTGCTACTTATTTGTTCACCACCGGTTTGTTCGGTGAACCAGCCATTAAATGTGTATCCTGTTCTAGTTGGTGTTGGTAAAGTTCCTATGGTTGTGTTTTTTATTAATTCGATTGATGATGTATCAACTGTACCTCCATTGGCATTAAATGTTACAGTATATTTAGTTACTGTTTCATTTGATTCTTGTTTGTAATTATTGTCAAATGTTATTTGCATATTATCTGTACTTATTTGACCTTTAGTAATGGCATTATCTTTTATTGTTTGTTTATCCATTTCTTTTATCTCTTCGAGAGTTTTATCATCTTTCATTATATATACTGGATAACTTCCATTGCTTATGCCACTTATTTCATAATAGCCATTTTTATCTGTTGTTGCATAATACATCTTATCGGCTATTATTACTATATTTTTATTGGCTAGTGGATTATCGTTTTCATCGAATAAATATCCTGATACTCCACTTGTAACAGATGGATCAATTACTATTTCATCAGCTTCACTATCTCTTTCAATAGCGTTGGCATTGATAGAACATTTAAATGATATTTCTGCTCCATCTCCCGAATATGATTTGACTAATCTTATAGTTAGATTTCCTGTTTCTGATTTACTAGCTTCAACATTAAATTCACTAGTATTAGTAGTTATACTTACATAGTCGTTATAGATGTTCGATTCATCTACCATCGTACATTCAATATTGGCATTAGCATCATATATGCGACTTTTATTTGTTATTTCAAAATCTAAAGTTGCCTCTTGACCTAATTCAGTTAATTCATCGGTTGCATATGATATACTCTTACCATCTGGAGATATTGTTGCTACTCCTTCCGATATTGTTTTGGCATTTGTAAATATGACATCTTGATCAAATGTCTCTTTGGAACTTCCTATTGTTATTGTTCCATTTATTACTAATACAGTTGTTACTGCGGCGAATACAATTGATATAAATAATAAACCAATTAGTATTCCTAATTTTTGTCTTTTGTATTTCATAGTTCTTTCCTCCCAATTATTAATTTTAATTTTTTTGAATTAGAAAAAATTACTTCAACCACACTGGCACACTGGTCCAAGATATTTAAAATAT
>CAJTKV010000023.1:28497-32079 GCA_910577075.1 uncultured Bacilli bacterium | reverse complement strand
ATACTTAATTTACTCTTTTGTTGCACTTGACTTTTTAATTTAGAAATTATTTTCCATAATAATTAGTAAGCAAGATATCTTTATTTTTCTTAATATTGTAGTTAGATTTTGTCAAAATAGCCTCATCAGATAAAGAACAGTTTTTACTCTTGATGAAAGAGCCATCTGAGAACCATACAAAATCATCGGCATTATCACTGAAGATGTCTATTCCCATATATTTATTAGGGTTATAGGCAATACCCAACATATTTAATACAGTTGGTAAGATATCAGCTGTATCCAATATTTTGTCAATCTTCTTAGGTTCCATATCTTTGCTCCAAATGATGAATGGCGTATTTTGTAATTCCTTTTGATCATTTAAAACATTTTTCTTTAAAGCTACATAGTCACCATCAGAATAGCCATAGACATAATGATCGCTTACTAGAACTAAGACTGTATTATCTAATATACCCTTTTTTTCCAATTTATCAATAAGCGTACCTATTGCTTCATCGGTATCATGGGCTAAAGTACGATAAATCATCTCTTCTTCGCTATATTTTTCAATATCATAAGGATGTTTAATTGTCTTATAAACTTTATTAGTTAAAGTATATTCCAAATGGGCAGAGTAAGTTGTAAAGAAGGCTAAAAATGGTTCATCACTAGTCATCAATTTATAGATATCATCATCGCCGAATAACTCAGTGTCGGCATAATAATTTTTAGTTTCATCAAGCATTCCTGCCTGTTGCATATCTAAAGCTGCATAGTGATGCATGTAGCCTAAGCGCTTATGAAAACTACTGCGATTATAAAAAGATCCTGAGTTAGCATGAAAACTATTAGCACTGTAGCCATTATTCTTTAAAATATTAGCTAAACTATAGTTATAATCAATATCGGTCATATCATAAATAGTATCTCGGCTACTAATGGCATATAATCCAGTATTTAAAGCAAATTCGGAATTAATCGTCTGTCCCCCATTAAAAAATGGTGAATATCTATTGGTAAAATTCATACCAGTATCTTGTAAGTGCTTTAAATTGGGCATCGTATCTTCATCGATAATCCATGAATCAATACTTTCCATCATGATATATATGACATTTTTTCCCTTGAATATTCCCGTATAATCATTCGTGCTATAATTTATACCATAGATGCTGTCGTAATAATCTATCTCTTTTTTTAGGGCTGTTTTATCCAAAGTAATCATATTGTAAAAGTGCTTGTAGACGCTTCTTATTGAATATTCATAGAGTCCCGTAATGTACATACTCGTATTGGGATTAGTAAAATTGGAATAAATACTTTTGGCATTATAGTTTTCTTGCCATGTATTCGGTGTTGCCACACTGCCTAAAGAAAAATAACTGATAAGTCTTATTCCTAGACCGATGATGAGGATAATGGCGAAGATAATTTTCTTTCTCTTATATTCTTTTTCCTCTAATCCCCTATTTAGAAAGTAAACACCAACCATGCAAGCTATGGATAATAGTCCCGTAACAATCATGCCAGGATTTAAATGAATTAAGACGGATTTAACGTATTGTAATCCTTCGCCAGCAACAAATAAATCTGAAACAATCATAAATTTCCCCAGTTGACCAACGTAGCATATTTGAACGACGAAAATGACAATCCATATTACATTAACGATATAATAATAAAGGAGTCTTGTCTTCTTTTTAAGCAGTGGTAAGATGCTCATAAATAAGCATATCCACGATAAGGAGAAACCTAACCATAATAAACTATAACGCAAATTACCGAAACCATAGGCATTTAAATCTATTAATGACTTAGTAAAAATATACATAAACAAACTCAATATGAAGAGAGATGTAAACATCAACATATAAGTAAATGTATTTTTATTTAATATTTTTTTCATAATAATCACTCTCACATTATAACATAAATAAATTAAAAAACATAGTCGTATGATTATGTTAATCGACAACAGTAATGGAATTAATCACAGGTTGTTCATTGGCAGGAATAAGTCCTTCCTTTTTATTGGTAGGTTTGGCGCTTTCACAAATTTTGTCAACTACTTCCATTCCACTTGTTACGTGTCCAAATCCAGCGTAATCATCATCTAGATGTAGAGAATCTTGATGGACGATAAAGAACTGACTGCTAGCTGAATCATTTTGCTTAGAACGAGCCATCGATATAGTTCCACGAGTATGCGATATATTATTGTCTACTCCATTGTTTTTAAATTCGCCCTTAATAGTATTTTTAGCTCCACCAGTACCATCGCCGTTTGGATCGCCACCTTGCATCATAAAGCCTTCGATTATACGATGAAAAGTAAGACCATCATAAAATCCGCTTTCAGCTAAGGTAATGAAGTTTGTTACCGTTATTGGCGCTTGATCAGCATCTAACTCCGCTTCAATCTTTCCATAATCTTTTATATCTATAACGATATGATGTTTGCCACTCAAATAATTTCCTCCTTTTTCCGTCGTCTTGCCATTCTTACTTACGCTTAAGAATAATATAAGTAGCAAGATAATTACGACAATTATAATTATTAACCATGTATATTTTTTCATATTTTTCACCTAAGGTTATTATACTATATTCTAGCGTAACTTTTCAACTATTTCTAATGCCGCCTTTTTACCGGCTTCCATTGCAAGTATTACGGTTGCCGAGCCAGTTACAGCATCTCCACCCGCAAATACCTTATCATCGTTAGTCTTTGTTCCATCGACGATAATTAAACCCTTATCATCCTTATTTATGTGTGATCCAATAGTCGATAAGGGATTTGTCGTTGTTCCAATAGCCATAACAACCATATCGCATTCAATTATTCTGTGCGAATTTTTTACCTCTCTTACGCCATATCTTCCGTCACTTTCTAAATCTGTAAGTTCCATTGAGATAACCTCTAATCCGGTTACGTTGAAATCATCATCAACGAGAACTTTAACAGGATTCGTCAATTCCAATAACTCTATACCTTCTTCTAGGAGGTGTTCTACTTCAACATTCCTTGCCGGAATTTCTTCTTTACTTCTTCGGTACATGAGGGTTACTTTTTTACCAAATCTTCTTAAAGAGCGGGCAGCATCACAGGCAACATTTCCACCACCAACGACAATGATATTTTCACCTAAATAGATAGGGGTGCTCGCATCAGCCTTATAACTTTCCATCAAATTAATACGCGTCAATACTTCATTGGCAGAAAATACGCCATTGGCATTTTCATTTTCGATTCCCATAAATTTGGGCAATCCAGCTCCACTAGCTATATAAATACCATCATATTCGTTCTTTAAATCTTCGATCGTTTTAATTTTGCCAATGAGAGCATTTAAAATAAACTCAACACCCAAATCTTCCAAGGCTTTTATCTCTTGCGCAACAATTTTTTTGGGAAGACGAAATTCAGGGATACCATAGCTTAATACTCCCCCAGCCTTATGCAAGGCTTCATAAATTGTAACATTATATCCCTCTTTGGCTAATTCTCCAGCACATGTAAGACCCGATGGTCCTGAACCAATAATGGCAACTTTTTTGCCATTTTTTTTCTTATTTTTTAAAGAGGATATTTTATGT
>CAJTKV010000023.1:17913-28467 GCA_910577075.1 uncultured Bacilli bacterium | reverse complement strand
AGGGCATAGTCAGCTACATATCTTTCCAAAGCGCCAATAGCTATGGCCTCACCTTTGTAGCCTCTAATACATTTTCCCTCACATTGTTTTTCCTGGGGACATACGCGTCCGCATATGGCTGGAAGTGATGAAGCAGATTTAATTATTTTGTTGGCATGCTCAAGATCTTCATTTAAAATAGATGCGATAAATTCGGGTATCATAATGCCAACAGGACAACCTTTAACACACTGAGGGTTAGCACATTGTAAACATCTTGAGGCTTCTGCTTTGGCCTCACAATCGCTATAGCCCAGTGCTACCTCAGAAAAATTTTTTATTCGCTCACTTTTGTCTAATGTGCGCATTTTCGTTCTTTCCATTATTTATCACCACAATTCCCACAATTTCCATGATGGGTAATCCCTTCTTGTTTTTCTAAATATTTTCTTCCTTCAAAAGTCTTATAGATATTCATTCTCTTGATTGCTGCATCAAAATCTACCTTGTGACCATCAAATTCGGGACCATCGACACAGGCAAATTTGACCTTGCCATCGACAAGCAAACGGCAGGCTCCACACATACCTGTTCCATCAACCATAATAGGATTCATACTTACAGTTGTTGGAATATCTAATTCCTCAGTAAGCATGGAGACATATTTCATCATTATAACAGGTCCAATAGCTACACATTTATCATACTTTTTATCAAGAGTTTTTAAGCAATCTGTAACTAATCCATGATAACCCTTTGAGCCGTCATCAGTGGCAATATAGAAGTTATTACAAATACTTTCTATCTCATCTTCTAAAATTAAATATGAAGCGCTTTTAACGCCATAAAGGCAATCAACATCGACACCATGTTCATGCAAATATTTAACCTGCGGATAAACGGGAGCTATACCTACACCCCCAGCGACAAAGAGAAGGGATTTTCCCGAACACTCATCAATATTTGTGACTAAATCAGAGGGATTTCCCAAAGGTCCAACGACACTAAAGAGTTCTTTCTTAACTTCGGTGAGTTCTAAAGTTGAAGCTCCCACAGTTTGATATATCATCTTTAAAATACCAGTTTCTTTATCATAATCATAGATAGTTAGAGGAATTCTTTCACTAGTATTATAGGCCATAACAATGACAAACTGCCCTGGCAAGCATTTATCGACAACTAAAGGTGCTAAGACATCTAGTTCATAAATATTTTGACCAATTAATTCATTTTTTAATATTTTATACATGATATCACCTGAGTAAATTATAACATAAAACTCCTTGTTTCTTTATAAATTTAAGCATAAAAAAAGACTTTTTAATCCAAGTCTACTTTATCTAAATCATCAATTAAATCAGCCTGTTGATCTAATAAACTTTTTATTCTTCTCTTATAGGTAATGATATTGCGTCTTATTCTTGCCGCATCTTCTTCTAAGTGTTCCGCTTTGAGGAGAGCATCGTTAATTATGCGATTGGCATTCTTTTTGGCCTCGACCAAAATTAGATCACTTTCGTTTAATGAATTTTCCTTATATTTATTAGCAGCATCTTGAGCAATCATAACTGCTCGATTAATAGTTGCCTCCATATCTTTATAATGTACAAGTTCTTTATTTAATCTATCGATTTCCAAATCCTTTTCTTTCATCTTTTGAATCATATCATCAACTTGGACAATTACTTCATCGACAAAAGCATTTACTTGTTCAACATTATATCCATTAAAACTTTTATCAAATTTTTTCATTACATCACCCCAAAGAGTTAACTAATTACTTAAAAGTCTATCTCATCTTCTATTTTAGCTTTGTTCTTCTTTTCCTCTTCGTCACTTATGCGACCCTCAACATCGACATTTTTAGGAGTACATAAATAAATTCCATTTCCTAACTTTTGAATATCTCCACCGATAGCATATAATGCTCCACTAAGAAAATCAATTATTCTACGAGCTTGGTCATTAGTAACGCGCTTTAGATTGACAACAACTGAATTTCTCTTTTTTAAATGATCAGCTATTTGTTGTGATTCTGAATAAGCTCTTGGCTCTACTAAAACCATTTTATTTGTACTACTTTTTTTACTAACACTCGCTTCTTCTTCATATGATTCATCTTCAATATCTGCTATTTCCGGATCATCTTTTGGAAATATTTTTTCAAATATACCCATATTAACACCTCCATATGTTTACTATAACATTATAATATCACATTTAGGCATTTATAGTAAACCTTTTTTACTTACCATTTGGTGTTTTTTCGCACTTATTTTAAATGTGGCTCTTCTCCCGTTAAAGAGGCTTTATCCTCATGGGCACAATATTGTTCATATAACTCTATATATTCATCGACAGCTTCTAAGTATTCGCTTTTCTCACGATCCTCTTTTTGGGCACTAGAAGGAGAATTCAATTCACTTACGACTTCTTCTACCATATCTGGTGTTTTTTCTGGTTCTAAAGATTCCAATTGTTCTTCAGAGACAATTTTAAAATCCACGTCGATAATGCTAGGATCAACCCACTCAATTGCTTTGGTAAGTTTTTCTTTTCCAAAATCTACTTTTGATGAGGATTTAAAGAGAAACAAATCAATAAGTGGTTCAAGTTGGAAGCCGGGAACAAAAAATTTAACAAAATAATCACTTAAAGTTTTAAAAACATGCCCATCAAAAAGGCCTTTAAACTTGTATGTTCCCCTATATTTATTTTTATATCCTTCTTTTTTCTTAAGTTTTTCGTATTTAAAATCATATATTATAGTCGAACCAATTGCTATGAATATGAAGGCATAATAACCATAAACAAGCATTACTCCCATAAAAATCACCTACTTTTTCAATTCTTTATTTTCTAATAACAATGCCACTTCTTTTTCTAAATCTGTTCCTTCAATTTCCGCTTTTTCTTGATAAGCTATTTCTAGTTCGGCAAGAAGCAAGGCAATTCTTTCATCTATTCCATATTCACTGAAAGGTATCACACGATTTGCCATATTGCTCTTATTCTTTAACGATCTCACAGCAACCACTTTCTCGGGTAAAGTTATATCGCGATATGTACTTTCAATTTCCTCGATGATGCCATCACGCTCACTTCTTTTCTTTGCTTGAGAGGCTTCGTATTTCATTTGAATCTTTCTTACCTTTAATACTCTTAATGCAAGCTTTTTATCAGATGTCTCTAGTTGCTTCCTTGCCTTATCAACGGTCGTTATCTCTCCTGAATTATATTCAGCTGATAGATCATCATCAGAACACTTTTTAAAACAGAAAAGTGGTATCGTGAAAATGAGATTTGCTATTGGACAAATAGTCAAAAGCCAAAATATGGTACCCGATTTTATACTTGGATTATTAAAATACATGTTAAAGGCACTGCTCTTTCCCACATTTACAAAACCCAATTTCTTCTTTTTCTTTCATATAAAGTGAAATAGGTTACGATAGAACTTAGAGATATAACATAAGAACCTACTATAACAAATATGCCAATCATCGTTTCACCTCTTTGGTTTATTACTATAGCAAAAAAGTTACAAAAAAGCCAGTTAAAAATAGTTTTATTACCTATTTTTATATTCTAAAGAGATAACATATAAAAAGAACAGTATTTAAAATACTATTCTTTCTAGTATATAATCTTTTACTTCTTCTAGAGGCAAAGTTATTTGTTCCATAGTATCCCTGTCTCTTAAAGTAACAGTATTATTATTTATCGTTTCATCGTCAACAGTTAAACACCAAGGGGTACCGATTGCATCGGCTCTTCTATAACGTTTACCAATGTTAGCTGTTTCATCATAGCTCGTCATGAAATATTTGCTTAATTCTTCATAAATTTCTAAAGCTTTTTCAGCATGGTTCTTTTTGATTAAAGGTAATACATTAACTTTAAATGGAGCCAATACAGGATTTAATTTTAAAACTTCACGAGTTTCCCCATTTTCTAATTCTTCAACACGATAAGCTTCGTCTAAAAGAGCTAAAACAGTTCTATCAAGTCCATAAGTTGATTCAATTATATAGGGAATATATTTTTCATTAGTATCAGGATCTAAATACATCTGTGAAGTACCTGAATACTCTTGATGACGCGATAAATCATAATTAGTACGATTATGGGTACCATTTATCTCGCCCCAACCAAAGCAGAAATTATATTCAATATCACAAGCCTCTTTAGCATAAAAAGCCAATTTCTCATGATCATGGTATCTTAGTTTTTCCTCAGGTAAACCTAAATCCATAAAGAACTTCTTACCATATTCTTTAAAATATTGATATAATTCAGAGTCATTTCCCTCTTTACAGAATGTCTGATATTCCATTTGTTCAAACTCGATGGTTCTAAATGTAAAATTACCAGGGGTAATCTCATTTCTAAAGGCTTTACCAATTTGTCCAATTGAAAAAGGTAATTTTGCACGCATTGTTCTTTGAACATTTAAAAAGTTAACGTACTCACCTTGCGCATTTTCGGGTCTTAGATAAACGACATTCTTGGAATCATTCGTAACTCCTCTTTGCGTTTGGAACATTAAATTAAATTGTCTAATATCAGTGAAATTAGATTTTCCACATTTAGGACAAGGAACTTTATTCTCCTTAATAAAATTCATCATCTCTTCTTGACTCATCGCATCTCCCTTACTAGAGTTGGTAAAGTCATTTATGAGGTTATCGACACGGTGACGCGTCTTACATTCCTTACAATCAGCTAAAGGATCTGAAAATCCTTGAACGTGTCCACTTGCTTCCCATACTCTTGGATGCATTAAGATATCGGCATCAACTTCATAGGCATTGCGTCTTTCTTGGATAAATCTCTTTCTCCAACAATCCTTGACGGTGTTTTTAAGTCTGCTTCCTAGAGGACCGTAATCCCAAGTATTGGCAAGACCACCATATATTTCACTTCCCTGAAATATGTAACCATATTGCTTACAAAAATTTACTAATTCTTCCATATTTTTTGCCATAATTTTAATTCTCCTTCTTTTCACTTTCTATTCTTGAAATATACATTTCTAAACTTTTTACATCAGTTACTATATCAATTGTATTTAAATGACTTTCATTTATGAATCCATCACTTTCCATATCCTTCAAAAAATTAATTAAAGGGGTATAGAAATTATCAAAATTAAATAGAACTATGGGAATATTACTATGTTTTTTTATCTTCTCATCCATAATACTAAATAATTCAGCTAAGGTGCCAATTTCTCCTGGTAGTATCAATATCAACTCGCTTGAGACATAGATATTTGAAATGTTGAGGGAGATACTTTTGAGGCATCAACTTCGACATCTTCTAAAACGGAAACTTCAGAAATATCTAATACCGCTTTTGTTTTGGCTTCTTCATACTTAAAAGTCATATAGCATTTACCCATCATCCCCGATTGGGGACCGCCGAATACTAGTTTATGATTGTTCCGCGTCAACATCGTTGCTATTTCGCTAGCTAAATCACGATATTTAATTGGCACTACTGAACTCGTGCTACATCCCACAAATATGCGCATAAATACCCTCCTTAAAACAAAAAAAGAACTAAGCATATATGGGCGAATTGCTTCGCTGTTCCACCATACTTTGTTCTCTAGTCATCTCATAGCTCGAGGCTTTCCACACCTGTCATCACTTAACAAGTCAATTATAATATTATTTTATAAAATTTTCAATACCTAATTAGAGATATCCAATATTTTCAAATATATTAAAAATTTTAAATTAACTAATTCTCCAAACATGGACGAATGTTGAACTTTATAAGACCATACCCGATGCAAATCGGCATCTCTTTTTTTCAAATAGCTCCCGAATATGCAAATAAAATTGTCGTATTCTTCCAAGGGTATATTCTCATCTATAACCTCCTGTTGGAGTAACATATTTAGTTCTAAAAACATATCTATATTGTCATAAGTGACCTTTAAGGCATCACTCTCGGGATTTTTCATAATGCTCTCATAATTAAATTTGCCACTTATATATAATACTAAGAAATCATGGTAGTTTAGGCGCCCATTGATGCCATCTTTTATATTTATATACTCCATAAAATCATAATTATCTAAGCCATCAATAAAAGCTAAATAATATAGATAATATAATATTCGATAATTGCGGTCAGCTAAGTCGACCTCGGCACGGTTAATCATCTCGATTAATTTATTTCTTATATCTTTTTCATCTATTGCGTGAAAAGATTTACCAATTTCTTGCAGCACTTGTGTCTCATGAGGAAGAGATAAAACTTCCGGTAGAATATCTTGCGATAGGATATGAGCATGTCTAAGCAAGGAAATCAATAAAAGCATTCCACTTAAAACTCCAGCCTTAATTAAAATATCTTTTTTATACATCTCTTTTCCCATGACAAATACATGAATTCTTTTAAGCTCTTCTGTATTAGGAATTTTCTTTCTATCGCCTTTAAGGAAAAGATACTCGGATGAGTCTTTATGATAATATATTTTACTTATATTATTACTATTTAAGTTCTGGCATGTCTCGTATATTCGCAATCTATCTTCATCATAATAGCCAATGAATTTAAACGCGCTCAATTTTATCTCTTCCTTTCAATGAGATTGATTATAATCTCTTTAAGATTATTTTGCAAGACTTTTTTATATTCTCAAAGGATCTACATCAATTTCTAGATTGACATCTTTATTGTTGATATATTGTCTATCGAGTTCGCTAATTATATCAAAAAGATTATCTTCCCGACGGTATTTTATAATCACCTGAAATCTAAAGACATTATTAATCTTAAACATATTAGCTGTGGTTGGGCCTAGACAAATCGTCTCATTCTTTATTTGTTTTCGAAGATAATTGGCCACTTTAATCGATTCTTTACTAGCCATCTCATAATTTTTAGAAGTAATTCTCAATAAGACTAAGTAATAATATGGCGGATATTTTAGTTTTTTTCGAATGTCCATTTCATAGTTGTAATTACCTAAGTAATCATTTTTTAAAACATAGTTTAGGGTTTTATTGTCGGGATTAAATGTTTGAATAATAACTTTTCCTTTTAAGTCGGCTCTTCCAGCTCTTCCACTTACTTGACTCAATAAACTAAAGGTGTTTTCACCACTTCGAAAATCGGGAATATTTAAGGATTCATCGGCATTTATGATTCCTACAAGGGTAACTTTGGGAAAATCAAGGCCTTTACTGATCATCTGCGTGCCCACGATGATGTCATATTCTAGATTTTCTATACCCTTTATTATGTCTTCATGAGAGCCCTTTTTTGATGTTGTATCAGCATCCATTCTTACAATCCTATAGGAAGGATATAACTCCTTTAAAGTTTGCTCGACTTTCTCGGTTCCCAAACCAAAATCTCTTATGGCTTTTTCGCCACATTCAGGACATATATCAGATTTAATAACAGTATAACCACAATAATGGCATCGAAGATGATTACTCGTCTTATGATAAGTAAGGGTGATATCACAATGAGGACATTTATAGGTAAAACCACAACTTTGACAATTGATAATCGTTGAAAAACCTCGGCGATTAAGTAAAAGCATAACTTGTTCATGACGTTCAAGCGTGGCCATTATCTCTAATTGCAATGTCTCAGACAATACCATGTTGCGCTTTTTAAACTCGGGTGCCATATCGACTATTTCCATTGATGGTAACTTCGATGTGCCAATTCTCTTAGTCAGGGCAATATATTTATAGACATTCTTACTTGCCCTAGCCATACTCTCTAAGGAAGGGGTAGCCGATCCTAAAACTAAGGGGCAATTATGATATTCACAACGCCATTTAGCGATATCTAGGGCATGATATCTCGGCATATTATCCTGTTTATAGTTACTAGAATGCTCTTCGTCAATGATAATAAGACCTAATTTTTTTATCGGCGTAAATATAGCGGAGCGCGTTCCTACGACAATGTGTACTTCCCCCTTCATAATCTTTTTATATTCATCGAATTTTTCACCTTCACTCAAATTTGAATGAAAAATGGCCACATCACTTCCGAATCTATCATAAAAACGATGAACTATCTGTGTGGTTAGAGAAATCTCAGGAACTAACATGATGCCGCACTTGTCCTCTTTTATAACTTCTTCACATAAATGCATATAGACTTCTGTTTTTCCTGAACCTGTTATGCCGTGTAATAGATAAGTATCATATTCATTTATTCTTTTTTTTACAGTATCACAGGCGTTTTTTTGTTCATCCGTTAATTGGGGTTTATCTTTATCTAAAGAACTTTTATTTATTCTATAGACGCTTTCATATTCATATGCTACTAAATCTAATTCTATTAATCTATTTAAGCAGCTCTTGCTTTTTATATCTTTCTTTAAGATTCTTCCCTTCTTTAATTGCTCTAATAATTCATTTTGTTTTAAAGAGCGCTTATTATTCTTTATGTACTCATCAACTGTTTGATTGTCTTTATTAATTTTGACATAAGTAAGCATTAAATCATAGTTTTCCTTGTTATTTTGTACTTTTAAAGAGGTTGGAAGCATAGTTTGATAGGCACTTATCAATGTGCAAAGGGTACGATTTTTGATATAGTATCCTAGTTGCAAAAGTTCATCATTTAATTTTAGTTCTTTGGTGATAATATTCGTGATATCTTTAACTTCATAATCTCCCGTTGGAGCATTATCGTGAATCTTTAAAACAAAGCCATTGATATTTTGTTTGCCAAAGGGAACCGATACTTTCATTCCTTTATCTAACTGCCCGATAAAAGCACTCGGGATATGATAAGTGAATGTGTGATCTAAAGATTTAACGCCATATTGTATTAAAACATCGGCATACATATTATCACCTCTTATGTTCATTATAGCATAAAAAAGTGAGCGTCTAATAAAGATAAATAAAAAAACGTGTATTTAAACACGTTTAAAAATTACTCAATTATAATCCTGGTGTTGTTATAGTTGTACCATTTCCCGTTGGAGATGTAACCGTACTACTTGGATTAGTAATTGTCCCATAAGGATTTTGCGTACTTGGCGTCATTATGCCCCCAAAGAAGCTTTGAAATAATAATCCTAAATTCCCGAAATTAGAAATATTAGTAAGTATTTTCTGTTGATCTTCAGCACTTATATTTTGATAATTAACACTATTTTTTGTGTTTATCTTTTCTACTTTTGGATTAATATCATCTTTAACAGCTATCTCTAAAGAAGCTTTTAACAAATTATTATCTTCATCATAAGAAGTAAGTTCAATCTTTTGGCTAGTCTCTTTAGCGGTAGAATTAGTTGTCGATGAAGAAGTATAAACTAAATTAAAGACATCTTTTTGATCCTGTTTAAATGACAATTTATAACCACTAGTAACTTTTGCTAACTCGAAATTAGCTTTTTCATCATAAAGGCGTATTCCAAGTAATGAAGAGCCCTTCTTATCTGTTATTATTTCAAGAGTTGGTGATTCTTCTCCATATTCCATATCTTCTATAGATTCATCAAGGCTATCTTTTAACTCATCAACACTCATGCTAGATAATTTAGCAAATTCCTCTAAAAATTTCGTATTATTTTTCATGTGGCTGATAATTCGCTCAAGGATGATTTTTTTATTATTCTTATTTAAAATGATGGTAACTACATTGGCTTTTTGAGTCTTGCCATCTAATGTAACATCTTTAACTGTTTGCGTATTACTTGCGGCTTTTAATCCAGATTTTATGGCATTGATAAATCCCTGAAGGATAAGTGTATAATTGATATCATTTTGTTCAATACCTTCAAATAAACTATCGTAACCTTCAATATCTGAATAAATATAATTTTCATAGAAGTTCTCTAGTAAAATATAGGCTTTAGACTCCGCAGTATATAATTCTAATTTTAAAGGATCTTTATCTATTAACTCTAAATCTTCTCCTTCACTCTTCATATTTAATTTGGAAATGTTTAGAGTATAATCCATTATTTTCTTTTCTAAATCATAAGCATACTTGCCATCAAATTTTCCATCAAGGTTCGTTTCGCCATAGGATAAGGAAGCAGAGATATCATAAGTTCCACTCTTTACCTCAACTTTTTCCGCTTTTAATCCAGCAGCAAATTTATTCATACCGCTGAAGACGGCATCAATACGTTTATCGGCACTCTTATATTGACTCATATAATAATATACGCCGATTCCCGCTGCTATAGCGACAATTGCTAAGATTACCGCTACAATAATGATAACCTTTTTATTTTTCTTACTTTCAATTACTGGGGCAGCTGTCGATGCAATTTTTACACCATCACCTATTTCCCCTTGGTTGCTTAAAGTTTGAGGACCAGACACCTGATTGGACATATCCATCGGAGGTACAGGATTAGATGGCATTACTGGGGCTTGTGGAGGTATTGGATTTTCCACTGTTGGAGCCATAGGAGATGCAGAATTATCCTGTGGTGTTGGAGCCACCTGCTCGCCCGATGGCATCCCCATTGGATTATTTACAGGTTGGTTATTTGGTAAAACTGTTGGCTGCCCATTTAGACTTTGACCTTCTAAACTTTGTGAATTTAAAGCACTTGCCCCTGCTTCT
>CAJTKV010000023.1:12157-17882 GCA_910577075.1 uncultured Bacilli bacterium | reverse complement strand
GAGGCATTCCCACTGTTGGTGATGGAGCACTACTTTGCTCACTTAAATTTTGGTCTTGTGGTAAAACTGGCGCCTCTGGAGTTACAGGAACACCACTATTATTTTGGACAACATCATTTACCACATTGTGATTAGTTGGTAAAACTGTATTGCCACAAAACGGACAAGAAGTCGTACCTTCTGGAATTTCATTTCCACATGATATACATTTCATTTTTATCCCTCTTTACTTCTATTTATTATTTTCTACTATACATAATATACCTTAAAAATTATTGTTTTTCAATAGTTTTGCCGCAAAAGCTTAAATTAAGTCTCTATTTAGGAGTTACTTCAACTCTTGGACATTTAATTATTGAATCGTTATAAGTACAGTTGCACACGTCTTCGCCATCTTCACAGTGACAAATCAATGATGGACTACATTTGTTTTTAAATATTTCTGGCAATTTATCTACCCAATCAGTATTGCTTGTATAAACTCGCAAATTATTTTTAAAATTTTGATAGTCTAAACTAGAAAAATCGCGAATACTCTTTGAAGTTTCATATGCTGATTTTTTGACATTAGCCCTTTTTTCTCTTTCAATATCCAAAGTCATATCCATCACAAGATTATCCATATCAAAGGTTACTTCATAAGTTTTTTTAATAAAATCATCTTTTTCCTTAGTCGTTACAACTAAAGTAGAAGATAAGATGTTTTTATTATCTTCAAAGATATCTAGATAATATTTTGTCTCACCTATATCCAATTGAATGCGTCTTTTAGGTTTATTTTCTTCTTCAATCTCGGCCGATAGACGATATATCTTAGTTCCACTATAGTAAATCTTTAAAATAATCTTATCATTGCTAACTCCCGAATATTTGTAGTCAAGCTCTGTCAATTTATTTTCAAGACTTTTTACTACATCTTCTGTCTTGCATTCTCTTAGATGAGCTATTTCATTTATGTAATTAGTATCCTCAGATAGCGTTTGATAATAAGTCTTTAAAAACTGTTCTTTTCCATTATTATCCAAAGTAAGTGTACGCAAATTAACCTTTGTTTGCTCACCTAAATAGGTAATATTTTCAGTCGAATCAGCATAGGTGCTCTTCTTTAAAGATGCCGTTAATGCATCTTCTATTCCCGTTAGTATTGAGGATAAATCATAACTCTTGGCACTAAGTAATCCCGTTTGATCATCTATTGGAAAATATATTACATCATCGTTAAACAATTCCTTTGATTGAAAATAGAAATCAGTATTATTCAAATTGGCAATAAAATTGAAATCACGGTAATCAAGAATTATGCCGCCATTTTGTTCACGAGGGTCGCGCATTTTACCTGTTAAATTGGCAATTCTATTTTTCGTATCAAAACTATAGGTTCCCGTAAAACCTGACTTTTTATTATTGATACTGATATCGAATTTATAGGTACCCGATTTTGTCGATGATGACCCTGTATAATTTTCAATATAAAAATCGAAAAAGTCGGTCATTGTATCATTAAATAAGCGATAAGGACTGTCTGAACCAGATGAGAACATACTCATGATTAAAGCGACAAAAATTAAAATAACAAAGACTATTGCAGCCACCCCACCAATAACGATCTTTTTATTTTTTGGTTCTTTTATGTAGGTTTTTATATATAGTTTGTTATTGGCATCATAATCTCCTGTATTAATATTGCCGAAATCGATTGTAGCTAAGTTTTCTTCCCTTTCCTTGATTTTTTCTTCCTCACTTATATAAACGCCTACTGGATGATCACAAAATGGGCAAGTCGTGGAAACATCGGGAATATTTTTATTGCATTTTATACATTTCATAGCTTCTCCTACTTTCTATTCACTATTATAAGTATAAGATAAAAGCAGTTAAATTACAATTGTCTTTTTAATCTATATTGATTTTTGCGAACAAATGTATTATATTATTTTTAAGACGGTGATATTATGGAGAAAAGGAATATTTTATGTATTGATTTAAAAAGTTTTTTTGCCTCTGTTGAGTGTGTTGAAAGAAATCTCGATCCCTATACTACTCCACTTGTTGTCTGTGATCCTAAACAAAAGGGAGCGATTACACTCGCTGTTACGCCTTATCTAAAAAAAATGGGAATAAAGGGACGCACAAGAGTCTATGATATTCCTAAACACATAAAGTATATAAAGGTCCCTCCTCGCATGCGCTTATATCAACAAAAAAGCAAAGAAGTGATTGGCATTTTTTTAGATTTTATCGCGGAAGAAGATATTCATGTTTACTCTATTGATGAGGCCTTTTTAGATGTTACGGATTACCTTCGCCTTTATAATAAAAGCGACTATGATTTAGCTAAGACTATTTTAAAGACTGTATACCAAAAAACAGGTCTTACAGCAACTGCCGGATTAGGACCTAATATGCTTTTAGCCAAAGTTGCCATGGATATTGAAGCGAAAAATAATGATGACAATATCGCCTATTGGGATTATTCGGATGTCGAAACTAAACTATGGAAAATAGCACCTCTTTCTAAAATGTGGGGAATTGGTCCACGCATGGAAAAAAGATTAAATGCTATGGGTCTTTTCTCTGTTGGCGATATTGCAAAATTTGATAAAGTAAAACTTAAACAAACTTTTGGCGTTATGGGACTGGATTTATGGATGCACTGCAATGGTATTGATACGGCAAGGATTAAAGATTTAAAAAATAGGGAGATAAAAGATAAGAGTTTTTCGCATTCGCAAGTGCTTTTTAAGGATTATTTTGCCTTCAATATACCCATAATAATATATGAGATGGTTGATGTCCTATGTCGCAGATTAAGAAGTGAGAAATATTTATGTCAAGGTATCGGGTTTGGAATAAGCTACTCCCAAAAGATTGGGGGTGGATTTTATCGCTCACAAAAGCTTGATGCCTTAACTAATGATGCGGAAGTTATCTACAAAGTCTGTATGTTCATATTTGATCAATACTACATTAATCTACCTATTAGAAAAGTTTCAATAAGCTTAAATAGATTAGTTGAAAATACGCAAGTACAGTTAAATCTCTTTGAATCCTTTGAAGAAATAGAGAATAAAGAGCGGATAAACTCGACAATCGACGAAATAACAAATCGCTACGGGAAAAATTCTTTGCTTAAAGCCTCTAGTTTGCTAAAAGATTCAACCATCATGGATAGGAATAACAAGATTGGAGGTCATCGGGCATAACTTTTAAACATGGAACATGGGCACCCTTTAGTTCAATGCTCAATGGTGAACAAGTTTTAAATGAATTATCAAAAGAAAAAGATAGGACATCTATACCTATTCTATCAGAAGACCAAAAAATGGTTTTAGAAAAGAAAATAGTTGAATATTTTTTTCTAAAAGAAGAAGTAATTATAAAATACTATGAATCCGGGTATATAAAAACATTAACAGCATATATTGTCAAACTGGATTCAATTAAAGGAATAATATATCTAAGCAACAATATGCATCTTCATTTTTCAAATATTTTGGATATTTTATCAAAAAACACTTGAAAAGTATTTTGCGTTATGATACAATGTTTTTGTTGCTGATGGGGAATTAGCTCAGCTGGCTAGAGCACCACGTTTGCACCGTGGGGGTCAGGGGTTCGAATCCCCTATTCTCCACCATTAGTAATTAAAACGGGGGATATTATGAAAATAACATGGGAAAATGTATTATCAATAATTATATTTATAATACTAGTTGTCATTTTTATGTAATATCATCGTTTTAATATAGATTTAAAATTTTTGCAGAATGTTTTAAATCGAATAGAATTAAGTGTAGTTACTACACTTTTTTCTTTGTCTAAAGAACTATGAACATAAATATCAAGTGTAGTTGAAATTTTAGAATGTCCTAAACGTTTTGAAACTATATTAGGCATAATACCATTGCTAATTAATAAAGTAGCATTAGAATGCCTAAATTGATGTAATGTTATAGTTCTTAGATTAGACTTACTACAAGCATTTTTTTTATATCTATTTACTGTAGTTGGAGAAAGTGGATTTTTTCCACCAAATATATAATAATCAAAACATTCGTTATTATACTTTTTAGTATAATATTTTTTTAATTTACATAATTGCTTATACATTCTTCTATCTAGTTTAATTTTTCGCATACTAGATTGATTTTTAGGTGTATCCAAAGTTCTACCACCTTTAGAAGTTAAATTATGCCTTATAGAAATTATATCATTTTCTAAGTCACTAAATCTTAAAGCAAATGTTTCGCCCGGTCTAGTGCCTACAAAAAACATAAATTCAAAGAAAGACTTATAAACAATATTGTCAACATTGCTTATAAATAATTTAAATTCTTTTAAAGTATAAAAATCTATTTTCTTTTCTTCAATTTTTCTTTTAAAATTACCTAACTCTTTTAAATAATTATATTCTAAATTATAGTAATCACAACAAAATTGAATAAAAGAATTAAAACATACATATAAACTATTATTAAAAGAATTTGAAAAATTAAAATCAATTATAGTATTCTTCCATTCAAGAAAGTCAATTTTAGTTAAACTAAAAATATCTTTATCCTTAAAATATGGTAAAATATGTAAATTAAAATTTTTGCAGAATGTTTCAAGACTTTGTTTTTTTAGATGTCTCATACCTAATATTTCATATTGTTTGTATGCGTATTCAAATCGCATTTTTATCATTCCTTTCTTGGGAATGATATTATAAATAAATTATTTCTTGTTGTCAATCTCTCTTAGTTGTTTGGAATACATCAGCCGTAATCAATTTTCATTTTATCACCCTATCTTTACTAATTATATTATACCAAATTTAGGCACTTTTTTCCATATATATTAGTATTTTTTTGCCTATTTTACGGTGTAACTCCATACCTATTAAATTGAAAATTGTGCTCGTCAATCAGCTTAATAAATGTAGATGAATTTCTTCGATAAACAGACCATTGTCGTGTCGTATAAACATATCTTAAGAATACTGCAAAATATAGTATTCCTTCAAAATTATTAATGTATTCAATTAAAGGAATCACTTTGTCGTCTTCATCTTCATCATCACTAACAACTTTAAGAAATTCTTTATACAATTTTTCGTTGTTATGCTGAACGATCTCTTTAGGATAGTTGTACTTATCTTTTAAATTGTGATGTATTAGATAACCTTGAGCCCCTTTATAACTTTTGATGTACTCGATATCACTTTCCTTGCATTTTACTATTTTTGCAACTGCACTAATCGTCTTAGCATTATCCATATCAATGAAGAAATGAGTATGAAGATATTTTTTATCTCCATCTTGATGAATTAAAACATCATTTTCATCGTATACATCTTTGTTATAATAGTCGTTGTCGTGCTTTGCATATAAGCATCTAAAGTTATCTAGTATGTTTTGTTTTTGGGTTTCAAAAGTTCGCATATCCTCCATAGATAATACTATTTCATATTGTCGTCTTCTCGAATTTTTTGTTTTTGCCATTTTATTGTTTCCTTTCATAATTACACAAATTACACAAAAATTGCATATATAGACACGCCCGTGTAATATGCAATTTTAGTAATTGCTACGATTTTAGTATGTTTTTGTGGGGTTAAGACCCCACATCGCGCTGAGCTAAGGCTCACGCTCCCCCTAAATGGGGTTAAGACCCCATACCCCCAAAATTATTTTTTTATTTTATAAGTCTTCTATTGGTTCAAAAGTGTCGTACATACTAGCAA
>CAJTKV010000023.1:10064-12117 GCA_910577075.1 uncultured Bacilli bacterium | reverse complement strand
TAGGGCATTTATATACCCCCTCATCTTTATCATATACCAAGTCATAGCCATCTCCTACCACACAAAGGAATATATTAAAAATATTCGATATAATAGGTATTCTTTTATTTGTTAACATATATTTACAAGGTCTGCGAATCCACATAGGCAACTCAAGATATTCTTGAGTAATAAGGATAACGATGCGATTTCTTTTTCTTGATTGATTAAGAAATGCGTAAAAATCCTTATCAGTAGGTGCATTTTTAGGATATTTTTTAGATATTTCATCAATAATATAAATAACATTATCATCAGTATCATCATAAATCTCTTTTATCTTGGTAAAATATCTATGTTTATATCCTGGTATATTAAGACTATGAATATTACTTTTGACATATCTAACACGATTTTTATCTTGATAATTTGTCAATTGAACAGAATAATATGTTTTATTAGTTCCTTGTTTTCCTGTAAGAAGATAAACACCGAATTTATCGTCAATATATTTTACGGCTCGTTTTGTCATCGTATCTAACTTGATATCTAGTTTAAATAATTTCATATAGTTTGCTCCTTATATTATTAAATTGGTTGGTTTACCAAAATTTGATTTTTTGTATTATCTTATATAGTCTAGTTACTGCATTAACACTTTTATTAACTCCGATAAATGTTATATGGATAGTAAATATTAATATCAATATTGTTATTAATGTAGTAGGTAAAAAGCCTAAAGCATAGGCTATATTAGATAATAATGTATTAATTGAAGATATAGCAGTTTGAATACTATTAGATAAATCAGGAAATGCCGTTTTTATAATGGTATCTGGTAATATAGTAACTAAATTTACTAATTGGTTACAAGCTGAAAGTATACCATTCATTAAAGCCTTTATCATATTTAAACCCCCTTTTAATTTTTTTGTTTCATTTCAAATAGTTAGTTTGTTTTTTAGTTTTCCCTCAATGTGTTGCCACGCCCACTGCCGTTTGAAGAACAAGGGTAAGTTATTATTTTTTTATAATAAATATTAAAATAATAAGAAATAAGTTATTATTTTTATGTAAAAACACAAAAAGCAAAAGTTAAAAGTAATAAAATAAAAGCACCTAAAATAGGCATAAAATATTCAATACATTCAACAAAATAACAATCAGTATCAGTTAAATCACAAAATAAATAATATATAAATGGAAAAGACAAAAAACCAATAAACATAATAAATATAATTTTTAAATCATTCATATTATAAACCTCCAAATTCTCCAGAGCCATCTTCTAAGTCTTCCATGCGTTTAAACTGATGACCCATATATAAGATATAGTTCCATAAAGCAATACCACCAACTAAAGAACCAATAGCATTATAAAATTCTAAAGCGTGTAAATCGTTAAGCAAAGACCGAACACAAGGAAAAGTAAATGTACTATCAACAAACGGTATAGGAATAACAACAGCTTTACAAGTAGTAGTATCTAAATTATTAAGTAAAGAATTAAAGAATTGAATAGGCATATTAAGTATAGAACTTAATACACCTGTTGTAGGTAATTTGGTGGACGTGAGCGACGATATACTGTCGCTATCCACGTCCGAATTAGTAATAGTATCAATCGTTTGTTGATGATTTTTATTTGCGTTATCAATTTGTTCATCAAATCGATTTGAACAAATCTCACCATATTCCTCGTAAGGTTTGATTGTTTTACCAGTATTTAACATTATCTTAGTAAAATTACCATTAGAACGATAAAAAGTAATGTAATGAGTGTTACTACTAACAACAAAACTATTGTCTTTTGATATTAACCCTAAATATTGAATAAACTTTTTATTTTCGTCGTATTCGACAACGTTTACGGCTAAACCAATACCATTATAAGAAAAAATATATTCTTGATTTGGAGATACTTTAATAAAATTAGTACTTCGAAACATGTTGGTGCTAGCGAATTTTAAACCAGTTAAGGTACTGTATCCCCCGCTTTCAGTTAAGCCATCAAATAAATTATCACTTACGTGGCAACTTTGGAATTGGTCTTTAATAGTATCATTAATAGCAT
>CAJTKV010000023.1:0-10054 GCA_910577075.1 uncultured Bacilli bacterium | reverse complement strand
ATTTAACATTGCTTGAAATTTCCTTAACTTTTTTTATAAAAGCTTCGCGATTTTGTGCTTTATAAATCGCATTACCCATAACAGCAATATTTTCGTTAATCTGATTAGTTGATTCATCGATACTATTAGTAATATCGTTTTTTATATTACCGATATTCTTGTTAATGTCAGTTATAGACGTCTTTATATTATTTAAGTCTTGTTCATAGTCTTTACCTAAGTTTTGTATTGTATATCCTAAAAATTGAACGTTTTGGACTCCACTAGTAGTAGAATTAATAGGAATACTAATATATCTAGGATTATAAGAAGAAGTAAAAATAAAATCAATAGTACAAACTGTTAATTGACTATCAGTTGAGCCAATATAGGCCGTAGTTTCTTCACATATAAAAGTTTTCAAATTAACACCATTACGATAATTAAATGGGTCACTACCGACCGAATTAACTAAAGCAATACCTTGCTTAAAATTACCTTGTTTCATTCCATAAGTACCATTAAAATATGCTTGTATTACATATCGATTATTCTGATTAATGGCTTGATTCAATGGAAAATTTACAAATATACCATTAGATTGATAATTATAACTATAAAGCTGATAATAATTATAAAACCAATTCAAAGAATCGATAAAAGTAGCAGTTTTTTTATTAGTAACGGAACTACCCGAATTGTCCCATGTTGTAACATCACTAGGCATTTCTAATCCTGGGAAGTATTCAGCTCTAACAATTACTGGCATTAACATAAAACATAAAATTAATAACAATAAATATCTCTTTTTCATATCATAACCTCTTAAACATTTTTTTCATTAAATAAAACGGTATACCAAAACCAACAATTAATATTATTAAAAATACAATTAATATACTATCTATATCATTTCTATAGTATATTTCATTAGTAATAAGACTTTTATCAATACAAGTTGGCAATGTACTATTATAGTTATAGTTTTGTGTACCATATTTTTCTAGATAATGTGAATTAATATAATAATCGACATACTGAATAGATACACTTTGACCATTAACACTTGGTCGATAAGGCATTGTTCGATATGCCCGTATAGTATCTTTATCAATTACTACATAACAAGCATAATCACTTTTAGGCATATAAATCATTACTTCACCCCACTACTAAATAATAATGCTCCTACAAAGCCAAAAACCAAGTCTAAAGCTATCAAGTAAGGTAGCATATCGATAAACGTTTTTAATAATTCAATAACAATATCAAACATTGTTTAACCTCCTTTTTATAAGACAAAAAGTAAGATTAACTAAAATCTTACTTTCGCGTGACCCGCACCTTTTACAACTTTACGTAAGATATAAAGTCCTAAGGCTATAGGTATCATAGTAATGACAAATGGCATAACGTCCGAAACAACACCAAAGATTGTCGCTTTTGTTACTCCACTAGTCAATTGAGTAATAATACTTTCCATACTATTTGTGGCTGCCACGTCAGCAAGAACATTTAACACAGCCAAAACCCCCTTTTATATATATTTTTAAAATAGATAAATCTATTTTAAAGCATTATTTAGTCTTGATTGAATCAACTTTTAACGAATTACCTTTAATCTTAACTAGACAAGTAACCTCTTTACCAACATAAGCCGTCAAGTCAATACAATCATTTAAATTGGTTCCAGTTATGATAGTCATACTGTTTAAATCGACAAATTGATATATCTTATATTTGTTTCCCTTAAATTCACTATCGAAAGAACCCATATAACATAAATTAACTTCTATCATATGTATTTCCACCTTTCATAAGATTTTGTAAAGGATAAGGGAAAGAATAAGAAGTGTTGAAAGGAGACCCTTATCTTTTACAATTCTATATTAACATCGTTTTTTTTTATATGGACGTTTTCATAAAAAAAGTTAATCTTTTTGATTAACTTTTTGATTAAATTTATCATACAATGACTTTGCTATTTCAATAAAATTAACATTTTTTTCAAAATAATCTTGTAAAACTACATTATCAAAATAACGATGTTTAGTATCATCAAAACCGTGAGCAACAGCTAAAATACGTAATGTATATTCACTGTCATCATAAATTAACAACGTATCAATACAAAATTGAAAACCTAAAGCATAACAATCAATCATTTCTTTTTCCCTTTCTCATTACTCAAATATATCCTTTAAGAAATAACATAGATGAAATTCTACATTCATTATTGTTATTGTAATTGGATTTTGTTGTTTAAATCTAAATGCCAACTTACGAGCTGGTAAATTTATATATTTAGATAGTTCTTTATAGTCTTCATATAGACATAGTGTAATATCATCTTTTGTATATAATACAAAATAGCAATCATTTTTTAAAATTTTAGTATTCATAATCCCTTTCATAGATTATTATAAAAAGGTTCGAATCCCCTATTCTCCACCATTAGTGATTAACAACGGTTTATCCGTTGTTTTTTAATGTGTTAACGTCAATTTTTTGTCAAAACACTTCTTTTGAGATGCATATTATTTATCTTAATGTTAGAATTTAATTAGAAAGCGAAGGTATAAAATGAGAGAATTTGAACCAACAAGGCCAAATGGATTTACCCAAGGAAACCCTAATACAACAACACTAGTTATTGAAAATATTCCCAGTGAGGTAGGATACGAAATCGTTACGCAAGCCATTAGTGATGGGGAAACCCTTAATCGTGACGAAATAATTCAAAAATATAATCGTAGAATGAGTGATGATCAGAAATACGTTGTTATAGACGGAAGCGAATTAGATAATTTTTTGAGTTATGTTGCATTTCAAACTTTAAAATCGTATTTGGAAAAACCAGAGATAATGATATGTGAACGAGAAATAGAAGATTTTCCTAGTACTGAAACAAAAAAAGAAGAGGAAATTGATGAAGAACAAAAAGATGAATACGGTCGTACTCCATATGTAAGAAGAATAATTGAAGAAGTAAAAGAAGAAATGCGTCAAGCACATGTGGACCGCGAAAATGCTCGAGAATCGCTAGATATTCCGACAACACATCATAGATAAAATTAAGGATATATCCTTAATTTTTTTATTTTATCTTTTGTTTTAATTGATTTTCAGTTATAATGTATATAGAGGTAGTGTATGAAGAATAACAACAATGATTTGAAACAAGATGAGATTAATTTATTGGCCTATAAAGCTAAATACTTTTTAATTGGTTTTATGGTTGGGATAACCCCATATATCCTATTGTTGATGTCTTATGAAAAATTTACGACATTGACTCAATTAGTTAATTTTAAAGAGATACTAGTAACTATGGGCATTTGTACAGCATTCATAAATGCTTTCATCTTACAGAAAAAAATCAACAAAAGGTATGCTGAAATATTGGCAATAAATAAAGATGTTAAGATTAATTCTTAACATCTTTTGTTTTTATGGATTACAATTAAACGGATCTAAGACGCAAACCTCACAACTATGATATTCTCCATTTATGCTATTAAATGCATCAATTTGAGAAAGAATTGTATTTAGAAGAGTTGGCAAAAAGACAATGATAAGACCTAAAAGTATTCGAAACCCTAGACTCTTAGCCTGTTTGCTTAAGGAATCAGTAGTTCCTGCCATAACCGTCTTATATAAATCAAAAGTTCCAAAACCGATAATCAATAATGGTATAAAATAACGTGCGATGGTTACCATATAGCCAACAAATCTTAACGCTTTTAAAACATTAGTATCTGAACAAACATTGTCGCCAATATATTCTTCGCCAATCATCGTAAGAGCATTTAATATTGTATTAAAATCCATAATATCACCCATTCATATAAATATTATATCATTAAACATTTATACATTAATATATTTTGTACATAAGTTTACATTATTTTATTAATTGACCTATTTTGCAAAAAAATACAGATTTTTAAATCTGTATCATATGTAATCAATAATTTTTTCAATTTCTTCTTTAGTCAAAATATTTTCTATTTTCTCTTTATTGGACAATAGATGTAGAGAATCTTCATAATATTCAAGTTTTTCCTTTACCTCAATTAAAGACTTACTTATGGCATTTTTACTGACGTTATAATTTTCAGCAATCTCTTCCATAGTCAAATTATCAAAATAATAATCTTCAAAATAAGCTTGTTGTTTATCGGTTAACAATTTTTTATAGTAATCATACAAATTTGATAAATATATCTGCGTATCCATTAGACCATATCCTTAAATAATCCATATATATAATCTTCAATATCAAAGGCTCTCAAGTCATTCATTCCCTCACCTAAGCCAATAAATTTAACAGGCAAACCGACAACTTCTTTAATAGCTAAAACGATTCCCGTGATATCTGTAATTTCCTTGAAAGCTTCAGCTTGACTAATGCCATTTTGTCCTGTGGTTGCATCAATTATTAAAAGGGTTTCATGAGGAGCATTAGGGATATGACGACTGATTACTTTATTAATCTTTTCAAGTTCATTCATTAAATTGACTTTGTTTTGCAATCTTCCAGCAGTATCAATTAAAACAATATCGACATTTTCCTCTTTGGCTTTAACTAAACCATCAAATATTACTCCGGCAGGATCGGTATTTTCTTTACCATAAAATATAGAATCTGTTCTTCTTGCCCATTCCTCTAATTGAGGTACTGCTCCAGCACGGAATGTATCACCGGCAATGAGCATAACCTTTTTTCCCTCTTTATGGTATTTATTGGCCAATTTACCAATAGTTGTTGTCTTTCCTACGCCATTAACTCCGACCATTAAAATAACTGTTGGTCCCTCTTCGGCAAAATTGATTTTATCAGTTAGGGATTCCCCTTCGACATAGATCATGAATAACTCATCGACGATAACCTCTGTCAAGAAGTTCGTATCGACAATATTTTCATGTTTAACTCTCTTTCGCAATCTCTCTAAGAACTTAAAGACTGTATTAACGCCGATATCCGCTCTTATGAGAAGACTTTCTAATTCTTCGAAATACTCTTCATTAACCTTGGTAAATTTTTTGCCTAAAAGACTTAGTTGTGAGACAAACTCCTTGCGGGTTTTTTCAAGTCCCTTGTCATAGGTGATAACGTCCTTTTCTTCTTCGGTAAGTATTTCCTCATTTTCAACGGTTACCTTTTCACTAACATTTTCAACTAATTCCTTTTTTCCAATAAGTTTTTCCTTAAATTTTTGAAATAATCCCATTTTTTCTAACCTCCCAAAACTTTTTTATAATAATCTTTCGATATCAATAATTTACTCATTTGAAATTTTAATTTTACCTTTTCATTCATTTCATTAATATAATTGCTATCTATTTTTTCATCCGTAAAAGGTGTAAATTTCTTTTTCATATAGTCATATTTGCCCTTTGATGTAATCCATGATTTATTGTTAAATATTACTAAATCATCGGCATCAGAAAAGATATCATTGCCAATAAGCAAACGCGAATCATACTCGATACCAAATAAGTTTAAAACGGTTGGCAAGACATCCAAGCTCGATGTATATTTATCAACAGTAACATTTTCCATAGCACTATTGTAGATAATCAAATTGTTTTTATATAAATCAAAATTTTCATCTTTCATCCAGTCGACATATTCAGAAATATCCTCACTAGTTAAACCATAGGGATAATGATCGGCAGATATTACTATAACTGTATCATCTAAAAGTCCATCCCTCTTTAAATTATTTAAAAGGACTTCTAATGATCGATCAAATTCAACTTGACTTGCCACATAAGCCTTAATCTTTTCACTGGCATTCATATTTTTTACAGCATCTTTATTCTTTGATGACATGGCATTACCACCAGTGAAATTATACTGAAGGTGCCCCGATATACTCATATAGTACCCCAAAAAGCGCTTGCCTTTAGTCAAGGACTCATAACTTGAATTAATAACATCTATATCACTCGTTGGCCATGAATCTTTAATATTTTTTAAGGCATATTTGTAGCCTTTTTTATAACGATCATAACCATAGTACGTGTATCCTAAATTGGGCATCGTCTTATCGCGGTTGTAGTAAGTATACGTCCATCCATGATATGCATTGGCACTATATCCATAGTCTTTCATAATATTTCCCAAAGAATATGGCAAATATTTATTAATTGTCTCTTTCATAGAACAAGTGGCAACTCCTGGTAATATTGATAATGAATTGATGAATTCCCCATCAGAAGTTGAACAGTTAAAGATTGGCTGATAGAAATTATTAAAGATAAATCCATTATTGGTCATCTTATATAATGTCGGTGTTACATCCTTATCTACGGCAATGGGATAAAAACCTTCAGCAACGATAAATATTAAATTCTTACCAGCAAAGACTCCTGTATATTCATTTTGGTTAGTCGGTTCTTCAGAGGCAAAATATTGGTGCATTTTCTTTAAAGTGGCATCTTTCTCCTTTTCTATGAGACTATCAAAGTCAATATTGGTTATATTATACTCTTCCTCTTCGTTCAACGTAAAAGGTAATTTATTGGAAAGTTCAATATTCTCTTCAAATCCTATTAATAATTTATAGGCATCCATAGCTATGGCCGTATTAATTCCTAATTTATTAGTGCTTTGCATCAAATCATTAGAATAGAAAATTAAGGACTTTGCACGATCTGTTTCTTCAAAATTCAATTCCAAAGAAGTTATTGCCATAAAAATACCGCCAAAGAATAAAGCACACGTTACCTTTCTTTGATATTTATCGTGTAAGATAATCTTTTTTATACTTAAAATAATAAGTACTAAAAGCGGGATAAAAAGAAAAATAATTAATGGGCTCTTATTTATTATATGTTCACCTATTTCAGCAGCAAAGCCCATTACTTGACCGCCATACATTAGGGCACTTAGACCACATATCGTCTTATAAAAGCTATAGTAAACCATTTCGGCACATGTGACTAAAAAGAGAATACTCCAAATAGTTATGCTAATTATTTGATTAATTAGGCGTTTTTTAAATAAGCTACTGACAAAGGTTATTAGCAAAGCTATCGGCAAACTAAAAATTATAATATATAAAATTCCTAAGTCAAAAGTTTTTAAAACTGTCAATTTAAAAGTCAATTCTAATATAAGTAAATATATATAGTTAACTAAAAACAATTTAATATAATTAATACGCATATCTTATTCCCTCTTACTCCTTTAATTATAATATATTTATCAAGAAAAATAAACGATTAAAAATCGTTTATAATTCACACCCTTCAGTTATTTCGGCTTCATAGGCACTTGATACCCAATAACGACCATCTTGAACAAGTTCTCCCTTTATCTTTGCCGTAACGATACATTTACCTTGAACCTTACAATTTTCAGGCTTTATATCATATTTGCATTCTTTATCATAATATCCACGCGAGACAAGTTCTTTTATATCTACTCTTACTCCGCCAGTATTTATTAGATAAACTCTTAAGTCATAGCCACTAATCTTGTCACCTTTTTTATAAGAATGTCCATTAACTTCGTAATCTTCTGGGATAAAAAAATCAATGTTACCCTCGTCTAGATCAGTTATATATAATCTACCCGCATCAATAATGCTACTTCGCTCATAATCATCAAGTTTATGTCTTGATTTATAAAAAACATCAAATGCTGTTGGCAATGCCAACGCTATTACAATTCCTAAAACGACAATAACTGCCAATAATTCTACTAAAGTAAATCCTCTATTCTTCATCTTTCCACCTCTTACTATATAGACAACCGCAATAATCTTGGCGATATAAATTATATTCACGAGCAAGTTCTATACTGCGCTTATATCCATCTCTCTTTTTGAAATCAGCAAATAGATATTTAATACCTATTGTCTTTCCTATCTTATCTCCTATATCATTAATTATAGCACTATTTTTGTGGGGTGACACGGTTAAGGTCGTGCCAAAATAATCAAAGTGTAAACTTTTAGCCATTTTGGCAGTATATTTAAGTCTTATTCCAAAACATACTTGGCATCTTCTACCACCCTCGATATCTTCACTGAAGGGTTTGGTAATTTCTTTCCATCTGGCATTATCGTAATCACAATCAAGATACTTGATTTTAAAAATACTCAGCAATCTCTTTTGTTCATTTTTACGCAGCTCATATTCCTCGAACGGCTCAATGTTGGGGTTATAATACAATACTGTTATATCAAAATTATCTTTTAAACGCTCAATACAGGCTGAGGAACATGGTCCACAGCAACTGTGTAACAATATCTTCTTTTTTTCCCCATTAAAGGTCTTTATTTCTTCTTGCATTAGTATATCGTAATTGGTCTTCATATCTATCTCCCTATGTTGTCTTTTTCTTCGTGGTTGTGGTCTTTTTCGTCGTCTTTTTAGTGCTTGTCGTCGTACTTGCTGCTGTCGTTGTACTATTTTTCTTAACTGTAGCATTCGTATCTTCACTATCTAAGAAGAATGTTGCATTAAAGGTCAATTGCTTGGTTGCAATTATATCTAAATATAAATTCAATACTTTGGCATTTTTAGCAGTGATGTACACGAGATTCTTGTCTTTCATAGAAAGGAGGAAACGATTGGCATCTATTACCTTATTATCCTTGCTATAACTAGGTCGATATTCGATCTCACTTATCGTATATAAAACGCCTGGATCTACTTCGCTTAATCCTTTAGCAAGCAATGCCAAAACCTCTTCTGTCGGTTGATTTAAAAGCGTTGGAATATTGATATATTCATCTGTGTAATCAATTAGAGTTCCATCTGATAGACATATTTTATTTAAAGGTTTTACTATGAACATTGGCTTGTTCTCTGAAATATCTATATGAATGTAAAAATTCCAGCCATATGATACTTTAGCAGTTTTAATAAGGGGATTTTTCTCAAGCTTTCTAGCAGACTTTTTCGTGTTTATTGATACATATGAAGGATAATCGGTGAGATTGAGGCTTCTTAGTATCTCGGCATCACTTACGAGATCATTACCCGTTATTTCATAATGTACTATGGGAGCTTTATAGATATATAACCCCAGACAGATAATAATATAAATAAAGAGAATAACAACAAGAGTTCTGGCAATATTTAACTTTTTCTTTTTAACTTTTTTTGTTTTCATGTTATCCTCCTTTATTTTTCTATTTTTTCATATGTTCTTTAATATTTTTATAAATGGCAGTAGCTGGTGATTCTTCACACATAGCTTTTAAATTCTTAGAATACTTCTTTGCTAATTCATCATCTTCTAAGATATTTTCAATATTTTCCTTTAATAATTCTGGGGTTAAATCCTTTTGCTGAATCATTACCCCCGCATCATTTTCGACGATTGCTAAGGCATTGTAATATTGATGGTTATTGGCAACATATGGACTTGGTATTAGTATACAAGGAACACCTAAAGCCGTTATTTCCGCCATACTTGATGCTCCTGCACGACTGACGATAACATCCATATCTTTCATTAAGCCACATAAGTTATCGATATAAGGAACGACATGAACACATTTAGGCAACTTATTTTCCATAAATGCTTCATAGCTACTTTTACCCGTAATATATAACACTTCATAATTGGCTTTATCTAACATTTTCAAATATTGTAAAAGACTGTCATTCATGGCAGTACTACCAAGAGAACCACTAAATATTAAAACGGCCTTTTTATTCTTTGATAGTCCATAGTTTGTCTTGGATATTTTTTTAGCTTGGATAGCTGCTTCACTACAAGGATTTCCCAAAACAATGGCCGGATAATTTTTAAAATATTCTAAAGAACTCTTAAAACTCAACCAATATTGGGTAACACTTCTATGTAAGGCGATATTGGCTTTTCCCGGTATGCCATTTTGCTCATGAACGAAGGTCATAATACCACATTTATGAGCGGCTTTTATAACAGGATATGTTACATACCCACCAACGCCAATAACGACATCTGGTTTAAACTCTTGCATTATTTGTATACACTTCTTTAAAGCTTTATTTATTAAACCAATATTTTTAATATTTCTTCCCATTAATTTAAGGGAAGTTGATAAGCCATATATTTCTAAAGGGA
>CAJTKV010000022.1 GCA_910577075.1 uncultured Bacilli bacterium | reverse complement strand
CCTTCTCTAACTTCACTTTGAATCTCGCTTGTTCTAACTCCATAATTTGGTTTATCTGGATATTCAAGATAAGCTCGATTATCCATTTTAAAATAATCTCTTACCTTTCCTATTTCTTTTTTCATTTCTTGATTTGTACAATTAATTATTTTTACTCTTTCTTTCATATTTTTTTCCTTCCTAATTTCTTCTTGCTCTTCTTCATCTTGGATTCCGTAAACTTCTGCAGCTAAGATTGATAACAAAATTATCACGATTAATGCTATTGCTCCTATTGCTGTTGTCACTTACTTCTTCCCTTCTAAAATTTTCTTAAGATTGTCTTCTATCTTTAGTTGTCGTTTTATTAATTTCTTGAACTCATCAGTTAACTTTCCGTTGTATTCAATCTCATCATCAAGTTTCTCTTTTAACTTCTCGTTATACTGTGTTTCAAAATTTATTCTCTCTTTTAACCAAAAGTGTTCATTTATCAAAAATGCTAATGCTATAACTACTAGCACTACGAGAATAAATAAAAATATTGCTATCATATTTACTCCTATCCATAATAAGGATTTTTCCTTACTGCCATTCTGTCATCGTAAGACATTTCTTCCATTTTTTTATCTTTTGCTAATGATGATATCGATTCTGTTATATTTGCTTCATTTCCAAAATATTTATTTATGCAATACTGCTCGCTTTCACTTAAATTTGGTAATTCTAACAACTTCTTTAAAACTTGATCATAATTAGCATTAAATACTTTATCGTCCATTGAATATAATTCGTCTTCGTTTTCTATTTCTCGATTCAAATACTTTCTATAGACTTTTTTTAAATATTGAACACTTCTACATCTGTCTTCATGTTTTTTGATATTTAACAAATCTACTCGTGTTTTTATGTTACTTCCACAATACTTGCATTTGCATATAAACGAATCAGGTCTTTTTTCATTTGTCTTGTCTAAATGTTTAATTAACAAATGTAACTTTGGTGGATCAATACTCTCGCTTTTTAAATGATTGTCAAATTGCTTATTAACATCTGTGTTGTCATATTCGCTTAAAACCTTGTACCATTCGTCTATGATATATGGCTTAATTTGAAAACTTTGAAAATAAGACTGTATTCGCTCCATTAAAGCTAATACTTGCTTTTCAGTCATCTACATCAACTCCATGTCTTTTTAAAAAGTCTCTTTTTGCTTCTTCTTCTCTTTCTGCACGTGATTTATAAACTGGTCTTGATGATTGGTTCTTTTGTTTCTCTTTACTTTCCTGAAACTTCCTTTCATCTTCCTCTGCCTCAGCTACAGTCTTAATTCCATCTTTAGCATATCTAGAAAGAATTGCTTGAATATACTTAATGCTTGTAGCTCTAACTAGTGCAGATTGTTTAATAACATGTCTTGTAAGCTCATTATCTTCCCAAGTTGCAATTACTTCATACTCACTTGGATTTATCGTCTTTCCTGTCATATGTTCATAAAAGTCAAATATGGTTTCTTCTTCGCGCGTGCGCATACTACCTCCACTACCTTTATTATTCTTATCTCTAATATCTATATCTCTATACTCTATACTCTTATCTCTAATCTCTTGTCGGACAATGTCCTCTTCAATGTCCTCATTATTTAGGACAATGTCCTCTCCAACGTCCTCTTCAATGTCCCCTTGATTGTCCTCTTTTAGTGATAATTCTTTCAGTTTATTTTCACGATATTGTCGCTTCTTTTCTGCCCACTTAGATTCGCTTCCAATCATTTCATCATAATTAGATATTTTTAAAACTTTATCTTGTTCTTCATAGATCAATCCAAGTTTTCTATATAAAGTCATTGCGATATTTACTGTATCGATATCAAAATATTTACAATCTCTAACGATCTTTTTGGCATCATATGGAACTAATATTTCGCCTATTTCACTTTCTAGCCTTCCAGAATTGTTAGCTGTGTTTAAACAAAGCATTTGATACAAGACTACATATTCAGCTCCGTTTGGTTGAGATAGTAGAAAATCTATATCTTTTCTATTAAAGAAGTCAGTTTTTAATTTTATCCAATAATAAATTTTTTCCGCCATATCACTATCTCTTTTCTACTATTTTTGATTGATTCTCTTGCTCGTTTATCTTTTCTACATTAATTGCAGCTAACTGCATTATGATTAAGATTGTTAAGCTTATTAGAATCAATCCTTTATATTCATTTAATTTATTTTTCATAAAGATTTCTCCTTCCTTTTATTTCGCGTTATAGGGTTTACATTTTGTAAATTATTTGCTATTATTAAATAGTAAATTTTATTTACAAAATTGATTGTTTGATTGCTTTTTTAAGCAATCTTTTTTGTTATATTCCACATTTTTTTCTCACTAACTTTGTTAAAGCTAGTTTGGGTTTGCCACCTGGAACAAATAAATTTTGTTTTTTCATTTGCTCTCTTATTTCGTTAATATAGTTTCTGCAAACATCTATTCCGACTGATGGCATCAACATTTTTAAGTCTTGTGGAGACATATACAGTTGGTCTAATATTTCATCTTTCGTCTTTTCCATAAGGAACTCCCTTCTACTCCTATGTTATAATTAACTTAAGGAGGTGTAATTTATGAAAGCTAGTGTCAAAGTAAAATTTAATTCTAACGCATTACAAAAAACTGTAAGTAATGCCATAGCTAAATCTAGTCTTAATTTAAAATGTCCTAACTGTGAGAATACATTTAAATTTTCTGGTAACAAAATTGGTGGTTCTGTTATTTGTCCAAATTGTCATTCTCAAATCAAATTAAATGACAATAAATTAAAACAAGATATAAGCAATTTAAGAATTTAATTTTACTTTACTTCTATATGAATATTATTAATTTCATTTAGAAGTTTTTTTATGTGCTCTAGTTTTCTTACAATTTCATCATAATTTTTTAATTCAACACTTATTTCAATTGAATTGTCGTCGCTTTTTTCTTTTTGCTCTTCTTTTTTACGAGGCAGATCCATTTCCTCTTTATCATTTAATTTTTTCTCTTGGGCATATTTATCACATGCTTCATCAATTACTCTAGATAATTTTTCTAAAGCTTCATCTAGTTCTTTCTCCTTATCATCGTCTAAAACTAAATTAATTATTTCTCCTGTAAACATAATTTTCCTTCTTTCTAATTCTCTTTTAATATTTCTTCGATTGAACATTCGTATATAACTCTTTGTTCTTTATCGAAAGTACAATACTGAATAGTTTTCCAATCTAATGGATTGCAATTGTTTTTATTTGCGTATTCTCCTTTGCATTTGAGTATTCTTTCATATTCTCCTTTGACTTCTTTTTTTAATTCCTCCTTGCTTGAGAAATCTGCAATCATCATTGATTCTTTTGTGTTATCTTTGTAGATAACTTTTACTTCATGTGTTGGTATTCCAAACATATTTTTCTTCCTTTCTAAATTAATTGATTTACTCTTCTTTCTAACTTATAATATTTGCTAGAAAGTGAGGTGATTTTAAATGTGTGAAATTTTAACTACTGCTGATTGGATTCAAATTATTATTGCTGTTATAACATTGATCGGTGTTTTAACTTCAACTATAATTGCTGTTGTTACCTTAAGGCAAAATCATAAAATGATTGAAGAAAGTGTTAGACCAAATGTAATAATCTACAAAGACATTTTAGATATTAATAGTCCTTTGGAATATATTGTTATAAAAAATGTAGGTTCTTCACTTGCTCATATAACTTCATTAGACTATAATGAAAATGAATTAGAAAAATTAAATGGAGACTGGTCTCAAGCTGTTAAAGCATTAAACTTTCTAAAAGATAGCTATTTAGCACCAAATCAGTTTTATAAGGTTCCTATAAAAACAAAAGGTGTTGAACTAGATGTAATAACATTTAATATAAAATATACAGGAACTAAAGAATATAAAGATTCTTATTCAATTAATCTAAAACAAGATTGTGGGGTAATTTTTATAAAACAACACAAACCAGACAATGAACTAGAAGTAATATCAAATGCTCTTCAAGAATTGATTAAACGAATTTCTTAATAACAGTATTTGCCAATTCTTCTTTGGTTCTTTCAAGTATCATATATGCACCTGCATGTGTGATATTTTTATTTGCTAGTATTTCAATTATTTGATTTACAATATCTAAAACATCGTTTTCAGAAATAGCATAATTTCCAAAATCATAAATTTTTTCCATCTTATTCTCCTTCTTTTTATTGAGTTTTTTTATATTCTCCTTTACAATGTTTTTGAAAGGAGAGATTTTAATGACAACCGATTTAAATTTAACCATCACAAGTATTATTGCCTTATGTGCTATTGCTTCTCCATGTTTAGTTACAATCTTAAATAATCGACATAATTTAAAAATTAGAAGACTTGAAATCAATTCAAAAACAAAACAAGAAATATTAGAAAATTTTGCATATTACATTAATCAAGTACATTTTTGTGATACAGTTGATGAATTAGAACTTCATAAATACGCTAATCTTTTACATATTTATTTTGCCTTTGATGAAATGCTCTTCGAAAAAATTTTAAATCGTGATTATCAATTTGATGTTGACTTTCGTTTAGATGTAGCTAAGCTATTGAATCAATTAGCAAAACAAATAAATTACAAATAAAACTAAGATAATTGTTGTGTAAATCGTGTATATCCATTTGCCATCAATTATTTTTTTGTGCCAATAGATATTGCAAATTATATAAACAATAAATAAAAGCAAAAATAATAATGTCTTCATTTTTTAACCTCCTTCTTTTTGATTCGTTCTATAAGACATTATGTCTTGTTTTAATGCAGATAAAAACTCAGTTATTTCATCTTCACTAACATCTAAGTAATACAATATCTTCATGATTAAATTTAATTCACAATGAAGTAAATCATTTTCATAATTATTATATACTTGCCTTGAAACTCCTATTTTCTTAGCTACATCATCTTGAGTTAAAAGTCTTTTACCTCGAAAACCTTTTAATATATTACTTGAATTCATTTCGCTATTACCTCCTATCTGCACTCATTATATAAGACATTTTGTCTTGTGTCAATACATTTTTGACAATTTGTCTTATTTTTTTTGACAATTTGTCTTTTTAGGTGTATACTCTTAATTAGAAAGGGGCAAGAATATGGAAAACAACTTTGCATCTAATTTAAAACATTTAAGAATTCAATCAGGTATGACACAAGATGAATTAGCGAGAAAATTAGAAAAAGATTATTCAACTATAGGAAAATGGGAGTTAGGACAAAGATCTCCCATAATGATTGATGTTATAAAAATAGCAGAATTGTTTCAAGTTTCTTTAGAAACATTAATTGGAGGATCTGTTATTTTTGATAATGCTGAAGTTATAAATATTGAAACCAATACTACGAGAATACCAATTTTAGGAAGAATACCAGCTGGTATGCCGTTCGAAGCAATTGAAGACACTTACACAGTTGATTATGAAGAAATTCCTAAAGAATGGTTAATTGGTGGAAAAGAATATTTTGCTTTAAGGTTAGATGGTGACAGTATGGAACCTGAATATCACGATAAAGATGTTGTAATATTTCAAAAAGCAAGCGATTGTGAATCAGGTCAAGATTGTTGCATTAAGATTAATGGTTTTGATGCAACTTTCAAGAGAATAAAAAAACAAGATAATGGCATTATGATTATTCCATTAAACGAGAACAATTCGACTGGATTTAGTTCAAAATTTTACACTAACGAAGATATAGCTAATATGCCTATTGAAATAATAGGAATTGTTAAACAAATAAGAAGAAATGCAAAATAGGAGGTTTGTTTATGAAAAGAAATATTATAAATTGCATAATAATGTTGTATTTAATACTTTGTATAGTTGGTTGTGAAGATAAACCACAAACACTAAATGAAGCCCCCAGTACAACAACTACTAGTACTACTGCTTCATCGACTACAACAGAATCAACCACAACCAATATCATAATAAAAGATAGTACGACTACTTCATCGAGAAAAACTACAACATCAACAACATCAACAACAACCACAACAACTAAAAGAACAACAACTATAAAAAAAACCACAGTATGGAAAGATGATAAAAACGGCACTAAAATACCAGGATATAAACTATGTGATTCCGACAACGTTTGCAAATGTTACTTGTCAAATGGTACACCTAGAGAATGTTAAACAAAAAAACGACCGTATTGCAGTACGATCGCACGAAGTATTAATAATACTTCTATAGAAAAACCTATAACGCGAATTAAGGATTTTTTCTATGTATTTATAATACCATAGATTAATTCCTAATTCAATAAAGAAAGAAGGAATTTAATTATGGCAATATATAAGAGTAAAAAAGCTACTAAAGATGGTAGACAATATTTTTTTAGAATAAAATACAAGGATGTATTTGGTTATACTCACGATTATACATCACAAAAATTTAAAATGAGAAATGAAGCTATTGATGCTGAAACTGATTTCAAGATAAAAATAAGAAGTGAATCATTATCTTCTTCTAATATAACTTTTAAACAATTATTTAGAGATTTTATACGAATGAAAGAAAACGAAATAAAAAAACAAACTATAATAAAGTTAGAGTGCATCTATAAGAATCATTTATCAGTTTTAAACGATGTTAAAGTTAACAATTTTGACTTTAAGATGTTAAGAAAAATAGAAGATGATATTAGAAGTAAAAATTTTAGTACAATTCATAGTAATAAAATAATAGAACTCTTGGTATCACTTCTAAAATATTCGAACAAATATTACAATACAAGCATTGAGGTGCTAAAATATGTTAATAAATTCAAAGATGTTAACAAAGAAAAAGAAGATATTTCTTTCTTTACATATGATGAGTATTTATTATTTGATAAAGCTATTGATAATTTTGATTATCACGTTTTCTTTGAAATTTTATATTTTTTAGGTTTAAGGCAAGGAGAAGCTCAGGCACTAACATGGAATGATATAGATTTAGAAAATAATAATATTAAAATAAAGAAAACTTTAACAACTAAATTAAAAGATGAAAAATGGACCATATCAACACCAAAAACAAAAAACAGTATTAGAATACTTCCTTTAACCGAAAAGCTTTCTAATGACTTAAAAATCATGTACAACACTGCTTTAAAGTATAGTGACTATAAAAAAGATTGGTTTGTTTTTGGCAACACTTTGCCTTATACAGAAGCAACAATTAGAAATAAAAAAAATATATACTGCGACCGTGCTAATTTGAAAAGAATTAGAGTGCATGATTTTAGACATAGCTGTGCTTCGTTATTAATAAATCAAGGAGCAAGTGTGGCATTAGTATCAAAATATCTTGGTCATGCAAATATAAGTATAACATTAAATGTCTATACTCATATGTACCAGAGTGAATTAGAAAATATGACTAAAATATTAAATAACTTATAAAAAGTGTGTTTCGTGGTGTGTTTCGTTGAATAAATAAAAAAAACTTTATCTCGTTTTCCTCGAAATAAAGTACCTTGTATGGTATATTATAGATCAATTTTACGGCTTTGGTCGAGTTGAATTTCTCTACTACCTACTCTCAGTTACCTTAAAGCTCTTTCGATTTAAAGGTAGCAGTTAGTTGTTACCAAGCTAACTACTCGATTACCACTTAGTCCGCACTCCAATACCTGTAATATATACACGCTAGAGGTTTTCCCTAACAATAGTGACTATCCTTATATGCTTTTGCAATTACTTTTTCATAAGATTAGATCCTTAATTCCAAGTAATCACTCACATCATGTACGTTATTTTACTATCTGTATAAGTGACTCAATAAAAGGAGAAATCCGTTATATGCCATTATAACTTATCCTTAAATTTTAAATTGCATATTCACCCCAACTTGGGCCGAAGAAGCAAATACACAAAGTGTCATTTGTACAATTGGTAGATTTTTAGCCCCACCTTCAAATAGTATAATGACTAGCATAATGCACCACACGAATGACATTATAGCATAAATAGCTTTTATTTGCAAATTGCAAAGACTAATTTAGTAGCTCATAATCGGAAACTGCAGCAAATTTAAGGGTTGTTGAATCGGCAAATTGAATCAGAATATTGCGCTCTGTTGTCGCATATCCATTGACTCCACGGATGTATTGATATCCAATCTTTTTAATCTGCTCTGAATTTTCCTTTTTTAATATAGCTTTATTTTTGCTACTATTATTCTTAATGCTATAGAGATAACCATCTGTACTGATTATATATACATCTTCTTGCATGGTATCTTCATCAACTTTATAAAAAGATCCACGATATTTAATATTATTATTGCCGTCGTTTAAATTTTTATTAGTGTTTCCCGTTGCATATTTCATTAGGCCATCTTTTAAGACATATACTACTTGATCGAAATTATCTGATCCAATATAGCGGTAATAAGCTGTTTCAAAGAACAAACTATTCTTATTATCAAATGTACGAATATTATTATTTTTATCGACATAGATGGCTTCATTCATTTGCCCTTCAAAGAAAGGGGCATTATTCATTAAATAAAAACCAATTTTGCTAGCTTTAGATATGGTCTTTTTCTTTTTTATTTTGCTTATTAAAGTAGTTATCGAGTCATTGCCATTTGCCTCATACATATAGACATTAGAATCTTTATCTAATGCTAATATAGTATATGATAACATATCACCTTTAGAACCTATGGCAAATGATACTATATTGCTACTTTCCGTAAATTCATAGACTTGGTTTGTGGATTCATAAGCATCTTTTTCGGGAGTATATAGGCTCTCTTTAAAGAGTAGTACTCCCTTATCTAAGGTTATCGTATAGCAGTATAGTTTATTATATTTAGTTTGAATAAATATTTCTTTATTTGAAGTATCTCCATAGCGAAATTCATAGCGGGATTTATAATCATATGTTATGTCTTTATCATAGATTAATTCTTCTACTTGATATCCCCTAAATGTCTTATCGATTAAAGCTGATGTCTGGGGTCTTGTTGCTTCATTTTGCTCTTTCTTTTCTGATGTTGATAAAATATTAAATATTATTAAGCTAGTTATCAATATAACAAAAACTATTATAACGATAAATTCAATTATCTTCTTTTTTTCTTTCATATTACTCCCCCATTAACATTGGAAGTTCTAAGATGATTATAATAATTATAATGGCAATTATTCCGACTAAAATAAATATCGTCTTTTTGGAATATTTAACATCAACAACTTTTACTAAATCATTTACTTGGTTAAGTTGATTTAAATCAATTTGTTGTTGTTCTTGTCCCACTAATGTAGGTTGGACAACATTATTTATTCCTGGATTATTCGTTGCTCCAGTGGCACCAGAATTGTTATTTAAGGCATCAACGGTTTGTTGATAAGCGGCTTGTTCACGAGCAATCGCAACAGCATCATTGGCATTTATGGGAATAGGCTTAGCTACACCGGCATTTAAATTAGTTACGACCTTGGGAACTTGTTCTTCATTTTCTGGCATAAAATCACTCCTTATAGTATTTTTTTATCTTTAATCCAAATACTAATTCAATTATAAATGATAAAATCATCAAGAGTAAATATGCTAGCCCAATTATTAAAAGGGTATTTACATTTTTTTCAGTTATTATGTTAATATTTGGTACTAAAAAATTAATTTTTAATGCTCTAAATAGAATACTAAAATAAGTGTATATTATGGCAATTATATTGGATTCATATAGATATATTTTTAAATCATCTTTTTCGATATTAAAGCCAAATAGACTTTTGGGCTTATCATTAGATGGATATTTATACTTCCATAATTTATATATGCATATATATAAGATAATATTAAGAATAGGAATAATTATGGCATAGATTTTATTGCCTGTTAGTATACCAATAATAACACCAATGATAAAGAGAATTATGATAATAGGAATGCTTATTTTATGTTCTTTTATTTTTTCTAAGTATAAAGAATTAATATCAATATCATATAGACTAGCTAGTTTAATTAAATCGTCTTCACTTGGAAGCATTTCCCCGGTTTCCCACAATTTAATGATGTCTATAGGACAATCTAGTTTTTTCGATAAAGTTTTATAACTCCATTTCTTATTTTTTCGCAAAGTCTCTAATAATTCATAATTAATCATAAAACCACCCAATTTCATTATAACATAAAAAGAGTAATATAATTACTCTTAGCTGTGTTCTAAAACATCCATTATTTCAGGAATCATTTGCTTTTTACGAGAGACAACACCTTTTAATAATTCTCCTTCTTTAATATCACTTAAACCATAGGCAATTTCGAGTGATTTCTTAGATCCTTCAGAGAATAAGACATAGGAATTGTTCGTGAGGAAATTCGTTATGAACAAGGCACATACGCGATAATCGTGGATGCCATCAAGGCGATTTAACTCATGAATTAATTCTTCATAACGGGGTTTAAAGATATTGATATCGGTTGTAAATACTTGAGCAATAGCCATGGTTAAATCTCCCACTTTATAAGTTTTACAATCTTTATAGATTATTTCATTGGCATTTAATCCTTCGATAGAAACACCACTTTCTAAAATTTCCGTTCCAAAAGTTTCTAGATCTAAACCGGCAATTGTAACTAAATCACTTGCTACTAATTGATCTTTTTGAGTTGTCGTTGGACTTTGCAAAAGAAGTGTATCGGATATAATTCCGGCAAGCATTAAGGCGGCAATGCTGGAAGGAATTTTGATATTATTTTCCTTATACATGTAGTAAATAATTGTATTGACGGCACCAACACTCATAGTACGGAAATTAATAGGTGTAGATGTATTTATATCGCCAATATTGTGATGATCAATTACTTCTAGTATTTCAGCTTCGTATAAGCCATCAACAGATTGACCAACCATATTATGATCTACTAAAATAACTTTCTTCTTGTTAACTTCATGAGCATCTATGGTTCTCAACATACCAAGGCAGGTATTATTGTTATTTATAATGGGATAGTTGGTATGTTTATAACGGCTAGTTACTTCTTCAAAATCCGTCAAATAATCGTTTTTATTAAACGTTATGGTGTTTTGCCCTCTCTTGATATTCTTTATTGGATTGGCAAGACATAAAGTTCTCAATACTTTATATTTGCTAAAGTCTGTAATTAGCAAATTAATTTTATTATTTTTAATCTCTTCAAGAACTTCTTTTGGTACCATTACTCCTTCAGCAATGATCAAAAGTTTTGGCTTATTTTCGATAATCTTATCAAGCATCTTAATGGGCTTATCAAGAATCAAAATATCTTGATCGTGCCCCGTTAAATTTACCTTTATTATTTCATCAAATTTCAAATAATCTTTGGCCTCTAAGGTTATTAACAAATTCGAAAATAAAGTATTTAAAGATAGAACTTCACTGTTAATCATTTCGGCAGCTATTTCCTTTAGAGAGACATAACCCTTAAATTTAAAATCATCATCGACTAAGGGAATGCCCGTGATTCCCTTGTTATTTAAAAATTCGAAGGCTTCAATTATTGGCCTATTTTCATTGATTAAATAATCGTGATTATAATTGACATTTTTTATTTGAACACGAACATCATTTAAATATCTTGGAACATCAACATTAAATTTTTTTAAGACATATGCTGTTTCAGGATTAATAGCACTTAAAATGCGTGGCTCGCAGTTCATTCCTAATTTATTTTTTAAATATGCCAAAGCTATTGAACCACATACCGAATCTGTATCGGGATTTTTATGTCCAAAAACATATACTTTTTCCATTTCACATACCCTCTTTTATTATCTAAATTATAGCATAATAAAAGTAGTAATTAAACTACTTTATTATTTAATACTTTTTTAACTGTACTTTTTTTACTATCATGATATTTATTAGCTATATCTTCATAACTTGCTATTTTATTGGGGATATTGGAGTTGTCATAAATTCTTTCATCAAATTCACCATGTTCACAGCCAATATCGCGTCCATAAGAACTAGTAATACTCAAGTTGGCCTCGGGATAATGTTTTAATATATCTTGAACCCAAGCTTTTTCACCCGCATTATTTTTTAGAAAGACAACGGGAATAGCAAAACGATTTTGAAAATATTGTAAATTGGCTAGTTCAAAAAGTGAATCATTGACTTCTGGTATGATACTATAAAATATCTCAACAGGAGATTTATTGCCAAACACTTTTCGATATAAACGTCTTATCTCAGGAGTAGACACATCGTCTTTAAACATTTTTAAATAGCTTAATGAGGCATCCACGCTCGAAGTCGATGCAGGAGTTAGCTTATTTAATTTATCATCTAAGGGAGATGATAGACGATATATAACTCTTATAGGATACTTTCCTGATTTAATATACTGGCTTAAAATACGCAAATTTTCATTGGGCATCATAGTAGATATTTCAAATCCAACATTAAAATATCCTAACCTCTCTAAATTATATTGTCCATTATACATTTTATCTAATAAGGGCATATTTAATAGAGGTTCTCCTACTCCTCTAAATGAGATGATGATATTAGTATTACTTGTTTGGCGCTTATCGCCAGCTAAGAGCATTTCATCAATGGCATCCATTAAATCCTGAAAATCAATAGGCTTTAAATCACCTTTAGAACATATTCCTTGAATGTTACAATTTTGACAACCTAAAGGACAATTATAGTGAGTTGGAACATAAACTATATCTTTAGTTTTGGTACTTATTAGAGATATTTCTATTATCCCAGCATTTTCCTTTTCAAAAATCCATTTTTTTGTTCGATCTTTGTCACTATTTATTTGTCCTAATAACTTTATCACTTTATACCTCAATTAACTGATAGTCAAAATTTTTGTTATTAAGTAGTGATTCTTTAACAATTTGACAATTATTTAAAGAACCATTTTCAATGTATTTTTTTGTCTCTTCAATATCGGCAAATATATTGTCGAGTAATTCGTATCCTTCTTCATCGTTTTGCAAGATACGATAAACATAATTATTTTTTGGAATGCTAATTATGTTCTCTTCAATGTTAACTGCTCGATTATGATATTTACTCATAAATAACATTGCACTTTCCTTAGATTCAAAGACGGGTTCTAGTAACATATTTAGATCCGTCAATCTTAACTGATATACTTTCATTTTTCTTACCTCTCCTCTATAACTTTATATTAATAGAAATTAGAGAAAGAATAAAATGCTTAAATTGTATTGTAAACATATCAAAAATGTTATAGATAAAATAAAAAGCCTGAAAATAGGCTTAAATCTTAATATTAAAGTATTTATTTAAAAATTCTCTTGGAGCTTTTGTTATAAAACTTGGTATGTAAACTAGACTAATTCCTTGACTAGGTATATCGGGAAATTTAATTTCTTTTAATATTCCCCGCTTTATATCATCATCTACTAAGTCTCTGATGATGTAGCCGATTCCTAAATTCCGCTTTATGGCACCTATTATTACCTCAGATGTATGAATATTTAAGACATTGTTGATATTTACTTTGTTTTCAACAAATAAGGCGTCAAGCGCTGTTCTATTATGCGTTCCCTTAATAGGAAGTATTAGAGGATATTTTTCTAAATCTTTTATCTTTTTTATCTTTGATGTGTCAAATAATTCGCTTGCAACAAAGATATTATCTAAATCCTTTATGTGTTTGATTACGACATCTTTATCAATTGATTTTATCGGTTCAGAGTCAATTATAAAATCTATTTCATGATTAGATAGTTTTTCTAAAAGCGCTGATGTTCCTAGACTTATTATCGTTATTTCAATATTGGGATAGTCTTTATGAAAGGCATCAATGGCATCAAATAGATAAAAGGTTGCTATATGAGATGGTATTCCTATAGACATTTTCCCCTTATTCAAGGTATCATCTTCAAACATTGTTCGTTCAGCAACCATTAGAGAATTATAACTTTGCTCAACATAAAAGAGCAATTCTTTTCCTTTTTCTGTCAATTGAATACCTTTTTTGGTGCGAAAGAACAATTGCGTGTTCAATTGGTCTTCTAAATTTTTAATACTTCTACTTATTGCAGGTTGAGAAGTATAATTCATGACTGCTGCCTTTGATATACTTCCATATGTTGCAACATCATAAAAGGTCTTATAGAGATTAAAGTTAATATTGGATTTATACATGTTTCTCACCTACATTTTTTATTATATCAAAAAAAACCACTATTTAGTAGTGGTCTTCTTAGTTGTCGTTTTTTTAGCTGCATTCTTTTTTGGAGTCTCTGTTTTTTTGCTTGTCTTTTTTGCGGCATTTTTCTTTTCGACTAATTCCTTTTTTAATTTAGCAATTTGTTCTTCACTCTCTTTAGCCTTCATGTCAGATAGTTTTTTATCATATAGGACATTTTCTTCAGCTAATTCATATCCTTTTTCAAATGTAAGTTTTAAAATATATGTAGCCATTATGAAGGCAATTCCCGATACATTGATATCAGCAAGTTGGAAGATGTGAGATGTTTCAACAATAACATAGATAATTACAGGTTGCGCAAAGGCAAAAATACAGGTTAATGGTAAGGCATCATTTAAGATTTTAACATTTTCCTTTGTATACATTTCTCCAGTGATAATAGATTTAAAAATCTTTTGAAACTTACCAACGATATTATAGGCAAGTCCATAGGTAATAGAAGATGCTAGTCCGTATCCTAATCCAGCCATAATAACGCGAACTTTTCCAAGTTTATTAATATATTCGAGTATTTGAAATTTATTTAAATAAGAAAGATATCCCATCATAGTAACAATTAAATCATTTGGCATATTGTCACCTTTCATAATAAGCATTATCAAAAGCCCGATAGTAAGTCCAACATTTAAAACAAATAATATTAAACATAACCATTTAAATATCGAAATTATTACGCTTATAAACGTTCCAAGAATTCTTTTATCATCAATTTCTTCACTTTTCATTTTTATCCCATCCTATTCTAATAACATAATAACATAATTGTAATTCAAAGGAAATAGATTTTTGATTAATTTAGGCATATATGTTATAATATCAGACAAATTTTAGGGGTGGCTTATGGATAATAAATTTATGAAAAAGTTGGATAATGCCGATTATGTCTATTTAAGATTAGATGTACTTAGATCTATTCTAGATAGAGATGATGCAAAAGAAATAGTCAAAGAAATATTTCCCGCTTTGACAAAGAGAGATTATTTGGCAAGTATTTCCCCTTACTTATTAGAATTTTTAATAATCAACAGAGAATATTTTAGTGATGAGATTCTTTATCTTCTTAAGGGGGATTATGTCAGTAAAAGAGATTTAACAACGCATAATATTGAAGCAATTATTGATGGTGTTCCTGAAGCGATAGATGTCATAGTAGAACAATTTAATGATATTTATTTAGATAATAGTCGATTTGATACTTTTAATTTGAAGAGTCAAACATTAATAAGTTCTTTAACGACTTATATTATTAATAATAGGTCAGATCTATTTGAAACTTTTATGAAGGCAGTAATCCATATTGGAATACCCGAAACTATCCAAAGATTTTTTGTAGTATTAGTTAGTAATGATCAAAATTTTGATTATAATTTAATTTTGAGAGCCTTAAGAAATTGTAAAAAGAATGAAGCCGATAAGAATTTTTCGAATCTCCCCTATATTTTAGTAGATTATGTTCATTGGAGTGATGATTTAAAAGAATTTCTAACGATGAATTTCGAAGAATTATTTGCCTATGAAAAAGATAAGAAAGTTAAATTCTTATTTGCCATGAGAAATCTTATACCAAAAGACGTTTTAGCTAAATACAGTTATCTATTAAAAATATCTTATGCCAGTGTATATCGTGAAGATAATGAAGCTTTGAATATTTTACTTGAACATGGTGAGGAAGGATTTATTAAAGATTATATAGGCACTAATGAGGTTACAATATTTAATGAGAGAATGGGTTCTACTTCAGAGGTGTTTAAAATTGGCGAAAAAGGTATCCTAAAACTAGAACAAGAGAAATATGATAAAGAATCAGAAAAAGAGCATTTCTTACTTGCTCCAACCCAGTTTTTAGTTATAAGTGACGATAAGGAGAAAGAGATTCTCTATGTAGAAAAACAGAAGTTACATTTACAGGTCCATAATGGAGTCCCTCTTAATAAAGAAGATTTAGATAATTTTTTCGAAGAGTTAGATAAATGTGGCTTAGAAATAAATGATCCTCATTGTATTGCCCGAGAATTTGATAACTTTGGCTTTTTAGACGACTACCATGAAGCAACTTTGGTGGGAGTAAATAGTCATGAAGAATTACCTGAATGGTTTAAAAAGCGTCCAGTAGTTCTATTTGATATCGATATGGTTCGCAAGAAAAAGGGATATGAAAAGAGAAAACTTGTTTAGTTTCCTCTTTTTTATTCACTTTTCATTTCAAATAATATATCACGAAGTTCCATTGCTCTTTCAAAGTCAAGATTAGCTGCTGCTTCTTTCATCTCAGATTCGATAGTAAGCATAATTGACTCTTTTTCTTTTTTACTCATCTTTGGTTTTTCAGCAACTTTTTCTTCGGCTTCATTGCTTATTATATCGCGGATTTCTTTAATAATTGTCTTAGGTACTATACCATGTTCTTGATTGAATTTTTCTTGTATCTCACGACGTCTTTTGGTCTCTTTAATAGATTTGTTCATGGCATCGCTCATAATATCGGCATACATGATAACATGTCCACTGGCATTTCTTGCACATCTACCAATTATCTGAATTAAAGATCTATCACTTCTTAAGAACCCCTGTTTATCGGCATCCATAATGGCAATTAAAGATACTTCTGGCAAATCAATTCCTTCGCGAAGTAAATTAATACCAACTAAGACATCATGTTTACCTAGTCTTAATTCACGAATGATTTTTAGTCTTTCCAAAGTTTTAACTTCACTATGTAAATAGGCAACTTTAATTCCAACATTCTTTAAGTATGAAGTTAATTCTTCGGCCATACGAATAGTTAGGGTTGTTACAAGGACACGCTCATTTTTAGCTATACGCTCATTTATTTCTGCTATTAAGTCATCTATTTGACCTTCTGTTTTCTTAACTTCAATTGTTGGATCTAATAAACCTGTTGGTCTAATAATCTGTTCAGTATATTTATTATTAACAAGTTCTAATTCGTAATCGCCAGGAGTGGCGGAGACATAAATGGCTTGATTTATCTTATCTTGAAATTCCTCAAACTTTAAGGGACGATTGTCCAAAGCACTTGGAAGACGAAAGCCATAATCGACAAGCGTTTGCTTACGCATCCTATCGCCGTTATACATACCTCTTACTTGGGGAAGAGTAACATGAGATTCATCAACAACAAGTAAAAAGTCTTTGGGGAAAAAGTCAATTAAAGTCGATGGAGTCTCTCCTTCTCCTCGCAAAGCTAAGTGACGAGAATAGTTTTCAACGCCATGACAGAATCCTGTTTCGCGAAGCATTTCCAAATCATATTCACATCTCTCTCTTAGTCTTTGTTCTTCAAGTAATTTGTTGTTATCTAATAATTCCTTTTGACGCGTGTGAAGTTCATCCTCAATACGGCGACATGCCTCCTCCAATTTGTCTTTGTTTGTAACAAAGTGCGTGGCAGGAAATATCGTTATACTTTTTTTATTTTGAACGATTGTACCAGTTAAAATATCAAATTCACTTAGACGATCTACTTCGTCACCAAATAATTCAATGCGGATACCATTTTTCTTTTCGGCAATCGGAACAATATCAATGATATCGCCATTAACTCTAAAAGTTCCACGATGGAAATCCATTTGATTGCGTTCATAATTCATATCAATTAAACGATTTAATATGTCATTTCTCTTATATGTATCTCCGACATTGACAATAAGCATATGCTCAGCATAGTCCTCGGGATCTCCAATACCATAAATGCAAGACACACTAGAAACTACAATAGTATCACGATGGGTTAAAAGTGAAGACGTTGCAGCATGTCTTAGTTCATCAATCTCATCATTAATGGAAGCATCTTTTTCAATATAAGTATCACTTGAAGGAACATAGGCCTCTGGCTGATAATAATCATAATATGAGACAAAATACTCAACTCGATTATTGGGAAATAGTTCTTTTAATTCCGAGTATAATTGTCCAGCTAAAGTTTTATTATGAGCAAGAACAAGCGTTGGTTTGTTGACACGAGCAATTACATTAGCAATAGTAAAAGTCTTACCCGTTCCCGTTGCTCCTAGTAATACTTGATCTCTCTTTCCCTCTTCGATGCCTTTAACTAAAGAGTCAATGGCTTCTGGCTGATCTCCCGATGGTTGATATTTCGAAATAAGTTCAAACATTTTGTCTCCTCCATTCATTATTATTATCCCACTCTTACAAAATTATAGCATAACTATTAATATTTAGAGTTACTATAATTCTATTATCTTATCAACAAATTCTAAAGCAGTTGGATCATTTTCGGCAATTAATACAGTATTATTATTTTTAACAAGATTGTCAAACATTATCATTACTTTGCTAATATTTATCGTTCCCAAGCCTCTTACAGGGTTATCAAAAATATAAACGCTTCTATCTCCTAATTTTTTACATAGCAATTTTGCTAATTTAATTCTTTGACATTCTCCTCCAGATAAGGTATAAGATGGCTGACTTAATTTTAGATAATCTAAACCTATATCATTGAGATGAATTAATCTTCTTGTTATTAAATTATCATTAGCATATATATTCAAAGCCTCTTTAACAGTAATATTCATATCTTTATCTTTAAAAAATTTGCTTATGCCATAATAAGTAGCAACAGTAGATTTAGAGTTTTTAGTTACAGGAGATGCGTCAATAATATGGGGTCTCCTTATATAATTTTTATTTTTTACTTCAATAAGACCTTTTCTTCTCTCACTTGCTCCAACGGATTTATCTAAAGACCTAAATATGGCATCTAAATATGTGCTTTTTCCACTTTTACTTGGTCCTGTTATGGCAGTTATGGTATTGAGAGTTATCTCAACTTTATAATCATTTATCCCAGCAAATTCACGATAAAGTGCGGTTATCCTTTTATTCGATATATTCTTTTTTCTTGTAATATCAATTTTAGGTAAAGTGTTTAAATATTCAACTCCCGTTAATTTATTTATCAACTCTCCACCATTAGGTCCTGATTCGGGTCCAAACACGAAAATAGTATCGGCAAATTCGAATATTTCACTTCGATGTTCCACGACAACAACAGCATTTTTATCGGCTAATTTTTTTATTATTTTTGAAAATTTTATAGCTTCCTCACGCGTTGTTCCTGCCAAGGGTTCGTCGATTATAATAAGAGAGTTTTCCACATCAGATATCTTTAAAATGGCATCTAATTTTTCTCCAGTACTAGATATTCTTTGGGAGATTGATTTTATAGATTCCGGATAATTTATTATTTCACATTTTTCCTTTTTAATTAAAGTATCAAAAGCAAAAGAACTTTTTCCAGATCCACTTGGTCCGACTAAAATAGTTAATTTATTGAATTCTATTTCAGCATTGATATTTTTTAAATTATTAACATGAGCATTTTTTATAATAATATTGTTCATAATTGTTCTCCCTTTTTATAAATAACTTCTATTAATATATGATAATACCATTTTATCCTTTATTTTACAAGATATTGCTCAACTTTAACTTTAGACATCTTATTTTTAATATTGCCATTAGGCAACTTGAATAACAAAACTCAACTATGATATACTTAACTATAGTAAGGAAGATCGATATGGATGAAACAAAAAAAATGAAAAAGAGCACAATGATAATATTATTATTATCGGCAATTATTGTTATTTTACTAGGATATATATTAGTAGATAAATTAATTATTGAGAAAGAAGATACAAAAGTTAATAATAATTCTACACCAACTACAAGTACAACAATATCTACAACAATATCTACAACAAATTCTACTACGACAAGCACAACCACTAAAGCGATTGTTAATGATTCGCTTACTGCAAGAGAACTTATATCTAAACTAAAAGATTATTCTAAAGTAAATAACCTTTGTGATGCTTCAAATATAAAAGAATGGAATATTACTAATGTTACTTATTTTGGATACTATAAAAATAAAGTTGACGAGAAAATATATATTTTATCAGGAAAGTATACTTGTAAAGATCAGTCATTAGATTGTGTCTATATGGAACAAGATAATGGTGACAACAGTTATATAGGAGTAATAAAACTAAAAGATAAAAATATTATAGAGAAGCTCCCACCAACATTTGATGCGCAAGTAAAAGCTCTAGAGAAAGATGAGTTTGTGGTAATTGAACAAAAAATAGAATAATTAATAAACTTTATATATTATTGAGCATTAAAAATTCAATGATTTTATTGAATTTTTTTGTTGCAATAAAAAAGTTAATAGTACTTTATCAACTTCTACTCTTCCCCATTTAATGTAATATACATATGTTTAAGAAACAAGTTTTTTTACAAAACTTTCTGTAGAAAGTACTAAAGTGTGCTATAATAAAAAGCATTTAAAGGAGAGCAATTATGGCAAAGATGAAGGTAGTAAAATCAGAAGATGATATCATTAAAGATTTAAAAGATTATATAGAAAGTAGGAAGCGCAATCGTCCTTCAGTATTAGCATCTTTAAAAAGGGAAGCAAGGACAAAAAACATTTGCGATTTAGTTTTTTCTAATCCTGAAACGTTTAAATTTTCATCAGAGATAAAGCACGTTCCCATGAATAATCTAACTGAGGAAATATTAATAAAATTTGTTTTGGCTGATCCGGAAAATATCAAATTATTAAGTGATGACATGATTAGCATTCCTGTAATGGTAGCTTTTGAATTTGCCAGAAGAAGATTTGAACATCTATCTTCTTTAGAATGGGGAGAATATGCTGTAAGATTTAAGATACCTCCAAAGATATATGATGTTAGAGATAGTATTGTTAATTTGTGCGATGAACTTGTTTTAAAATATAATGATAATGATACACTTAGAGATTATGAATTATATGTCAATAAAGTTGGAAAGCATATATTGGAATTTTTTAAAATGAAAGAAATAGGAGAATTACCGAAAATTGAACGAGTAAAGGTTAAATATGGATCAGTAGATGTTAATACAGATAAGCGCGTTTTGGTGCTTATTTCTGGAGAAGCTGATTCAGGCAAAACGACTTTTGGTCATATGCTAAGTTATAGAATAAATAACTCTGTTGCTTTTGACTCTGATGAACTTGCAAAAAGAGGCAGAGATTTAGAACCCTTAAAAAATCTTATCAATCCTAAAACTCATGTAGTAATTTTTTCTGATCCCAATGCTAACACTTTCTTTTCTGATGAAGATATGAAAGATTTTCATGTAGTTAATATCGTTATAGTGCCATCTTCTATTGAAAAAATGTATCGTAGATCAAAAGAAAAACAAGTGGCAACTTATGATGAATATGTCGCTTGGGAAGTGAAAAACCCCTTTGGAGAGGGAATTTATCGAGATATAACTGTAACGAATGAATACGATGAGCGCCTTTGGTTGGAAGTAGATAGAACTTTAGAGGATATGGCTTTACTTTTAGATTTTGATCTGCCATCCACTTCTGATGTAAAAAAATTAGAAAAATAATTTTTTGTAACATTTTCTTTTTTTGAAAGTATATATAATGAACGAGGAAAATTTATGAAAAGAGAATTTGAAGAAATATACTCAAAATATTATAAGAGCATTTATTGTTATCTATTATCCATGATTAAAGATAGTTATATTGCCGAAGAAATAACACAGGAAACATTCTATAAGGCCTTAAAAAATATAAATAAATATGATGAAAAGTATAAAATGTTTACTTGGCTATGTAATATTGGCAAAAATACCTATTATAGTATGTATAAAAAGACTAAGAGATTTGAAAAATTGGATGATGATTCTGTAGATGATGAAAAAGAAATTATAGAAAGAATTATAGATAATGAGACAAATGAGGAATTACTTAAAATAGTTCATAATTTAGAAGAACCCTTTAAAGAAGTATTTACCTTACGGGTTTATGGAAATCTGTCATTCAAACAAATTGGTTCTCTTTTTGACAAAACAGAGAGCTGGGCAAGAGTAACTTTCTATCGTTCAAAAATAAAAATAAAGGAGAAATTATAATGAAAAAGAATTGTGATGTAATTAAGGATTTGTTGCCACTATATATTGATGATGCTTGTTCCGAAAATTCCAAAGAATTGATTTTAAAACATTTAAAAACTTGTCATGATTGTCAAAATTATTTAGACAGCATAAAAATGAATGTCGGTGAAACAAACACAATTGAAATAAAAGCATTCAAAAAATTTAATAAAAAGATTATTTTAAAATTGGCAGTAATTATTATTATATTTTGCGCATTGATACTAGCATTATTATGGGGCATAAACAACTACAAATTTAGCATGAAATATGATAAAGATATGTCTTTTTATTCGGGTGGCAATGGAAATAGATGGAATCTTGTTTTTAATTATACACATGATGGCTATCCTTATGCTGACTTTGTAAAAATGAATGAAAATGGTGAGACAATTTATGTGATATTTGTAACATGGAAATCAACCTTACATGAATATTTTAGCAATATAAATATTGGATCTGCCCCAGATATGGATTACGGAAGTATGAATATAGATAATGATATAATTAGAGTTTATTATACCCAAGATGATGTTCATAAGGTTAAAGAAGCTTCAAAAGAAGAATTAGATAAAATGATAAAAAATTCAGTGTATGTATTTAACAATGATAAAAAGACTACTAATATGCAATGTAAATTAGGCAATGAGGATTATAATTATACTATGACCTATTATGATTTGAATGGCCTAATACTTGAAAGCTTTGGGGATAATACCATTCCAAGTAAATTAAAACTCGATGACTACGCAAGTAAATATGGAAAAGAAACAAAATTTGAAAATCTAGCACACTCGAATGAGAACGCACATGATGTACTTGATAAAATCGAGAAGTATATAAGGAAAAATGGTGGCAATTGCTCGAGAAAAGATAATTAAAATTCAAAAAGTCAGGAAAATAACTCCTGACTCATTTTTTGTAAACTATTAATGATAATCTTTCTAAGTATTCTTTTTTATTTGCTACTCTCCCCCATTTAATATTTTCTCAGTTGTTGTATTAAATATAGTCGCTAGGATATTTAATAATAAATTATCGGGAATAGATTTGCCACTTTCCCATTTTAAAATTAGTTTATCATTGGTATTTAGTAATTTAGCTAAATTTTTAGAAGATAGTCCCATTTCTTCTCTCTTTTTAATTATAAACTTTCCGATTTTATTTGTATTCATTTTTATCACCTATAATATTTTACCAAGACTTTTTTACAATTAAGTATTATTTCTAACACGCAAATATCGTATTTCCCCCAACAGCATTTTTTTACTTAAAACATAATGAAATAATTATATTGGTGAAGTAAAAATGATAGTAGCAAATTTAAGAAATAGTCGACTTGTACTTGGACTTACACAAAAAGATGTTGCTAAGGATTTGAATGTCGATGATTCTACAGTATCTGGATGGGAATGCGGTAAAGATACAATTCCTATGGAAAGAATAATTCAATATGCTAGGACGTATAATTTTAGTTTGGATTATTTATTTGGACTTACTGATAAAAGAGAAAAAATTATGGATATTGCTTTGGATTTAGAACTGATTGCTATGAATTTAAAGACTTTGAGAAAAGAGAAAAATATCACACAGAAGGATGTAGCTACTATTATTAATACTTCTCAATCGGCTTATTCCCAGTATGAAAAAGCTAATATTTTAATTAATACTTCATTTTTATATAATTTGGTAACCTATTATAAAATTGAGTCTATTGATGAATTTTTAACCAAACCAATAGAAAAATAATTTTGCTCCTCCAATAAAAAAGTGGAGCATTTTTTTATGTCCACTTTTTTGGTTACTTTTTAAATTGTGAATTATATAAATCGGAATAGAAGCCTTTTTTCTTCATTAATTCCTTATGGCTGCCCATTTCAATAATATTACCATCTTTCATGACAAGAATCATATCGGCATTTTTGATAGTAGAAAGACGGTGCGCAATGATAAATGAGGTTCTTCCAACTGTTAACTTGTCCATAGCTTTTTGAACTAATTCCTCAGTACGAGTATCGACATTTGATGTTGCTTCATCGAGAATTAAGAAAGGCGCATCTTCAATCATACCGCGAGCAATTGTTAATAATTGCTTCTGTCCTTGACTTATCGATTCATTGTCTTCAATCATAGCATCAAGTCCACCTGGAAGCGTTTTGACGAAATGATCAACACCAACAGTTTTTAACGCATTCCATATTTCCTCATCAGTAACATCGGGTTTATTGAATTTAATATTCTCGCGAATGGTTCCTTCAAATAACCACGTATCTTGAAGAACCATGATAAATAACTCATGAATATTTTCTCTGGTTAATTTCTTTGTAGATACTCCATCTATTAAAATATCTCCATCATTTATTTCATAGAATTTCATAAGTAGATTTACCATAGTTGTTTTTCCAGCACCTGTTGGTCCAACAATGGCAATTTTCTTACCACTCTTTGCTTCGGCCGAGAAATCATTAATAATAATACGCGAATCATTATATCCGAATTTAACATTTTTGAATTCAATATTTCCCTTAACTTTTTCTCTATCTAGTTTGACCTTTTTATCGTCTTCATTAGGCATTTCTTTTTCATCTATAAACTCAAATACTCTTTCACCAGCTGCTACCGATGATTGCAAGTTGGACATAGCTTGAGCAATTTGAGAAAGTGGATTAGTAAATAATCTAATATAAATCATAAAGGCAACAATTACACCAAAGGAAATATTATTATTCATAACTAATAAGGCACCGGCAATACAAACGGCAACGTAGCCGAAGTTTCCAACAAAGCCCATGATGGGTTGCATAAGTCCTGAAAGGAAAGCACTCTTGCGATTACAATAGTACAATTTTTCATTAATTTCATCGAAATCTTTGATGGCTTTTTCTGTTCCATTGTAAGATTTTACAATATTGTGACCACTGTAGATTTCTTCAATATATCCATTCATATTTCCTAGTTCTGCCTGTCTTTGATTGAAGTATTTTTGCGATTTACCAAGAATAAGGAACATCAAAATAAAGCCAAATATTGACGATATTATAGCAGTTAAAGCCATAATATAATTTGTAACAAACATCATTATTAGAGATCCCACAAATAGAGTTATGCTTGTAACAAGAGTTGCTAAACTCTGATTCATCTGCATTCCAATTGTATCAACGTCATTAGTGACAATTGATAAGACGTTTCCTGTCTCATGAGTATCAAAATATGATAACGGCAATTTATTAATCTTTGTCGTTATAGTTCTCCTTAGATATCTGGCAAAGTTATTAGATACTGTAGCCATTGTATATGACTGAATGAAACTAAATATGGCAGATACTAAGTATATTATTACTAGAAGTATTCCAATATTTTTTATTTTCTCCATATCAATAGAAGGCTTTATTATCTCATAAATAGATTTAGGCAAATCATCTATTAATTTTAGCATTTCTTCAGTTTGGGTATAATCTTCGACATTAGATGACAATTTAACAAAAGACATTTGATCATCTGATGTTATATTTTTTCCTTCAAATGAGAAATCACTGAAGAAATAAATAAGGATATTATCAGGTAGATTGGATAACAATTTTTGTGGTTCTTCACTTGTTCCCATTTGAGATAGAGTATTATTAAGATTATATTTATCCTCTTCACTTATATTGGGATTTGCCATTATAGAAGCAACTGTTTTTTTCATATTATCTTCTTTGAATGATTCCCCTATTTTTTCACCAATGGTTTCTAATTTTTCGAGTTTAGGAACCATACCAGCAGTTATTGTATCTGTTAAATCAGAAAGGATATTGGGCGAGATTATCGAAAGAATGGAACTTACAGCAGCTAAAATAAGAGCAATTATTAGCAAGTAACGCCATTTATTAAGACTGTTAAATAATCTTTTTATGGAACCTTTAAAATTTTTAGACTTTTCGTTTGGTCTTCTAACTGGTCTAGGCATTTTCTAATTCCTCCTTTGAAAGCTGAGAAAGGGCAATTTCTTTGTAAACTGCACATTTTTTTAATAATTCTTTATGTGTTCCAATTCCCACACATTTTCCCTTATCTAAAACAACTATTTTATCGGCATTCATAATTGTACCAATTCTTTGAGCAACAATCATACTAGTAGAATCCTTGGTGTGTTTTTTAAGTTCTCTTCTTAAAGTGGCATCAGTTTGGTAATCAAGGGCCGAGAAGGAATCATCAAATATATAGATTTCCGGATCTCTAGCAATTGCACGAGCGATGGATAATCTTTGCTTTTGTCCACCAGAGACATTAGTTCCTCCTCTAGCAATATGAGAATCATATTTTTTATCCATCTTCAGTACAAATTCCTCACCTTGGGCAACTTTAATGGCTTCTTCAATTACCTCTTGGGTTTTCTTATTATTACTTTTTCCATAGGCAACATTTTCCTTTATTGAGCTTGTAAACATAAAGGCTTTTTGAGAAACATATCCAAGCTTATTGTATAAGTTCTCGAAGTCATATTCTTTGACATTTACACCATCAACTAATACTTCACCATCAGTGGCATCATAAAATCTAGGAACTAAATTGATTAAAGTTGATTTACCTGAGCCAGTGGATCCAATAAAGGCAATTGTCTCTCCCTTATTTACCTTAAAGGAAATATTTTTTAGCAAGTATTCATCGGCATCAGGATATTTAAATGAAACATTCTTAAATTCAACCGTGCCTATTTCCTTTGTATTTCCTTTAAAATCTCCATTTTTCAAAGATTCTTCAGTTTCCAAAATCTCATTAATACGTCTTGCTGATACTTGAGCACGAGGCCACATCATGAATATCATAGCAAGCATTAAGAAAGACATTATAACTTGCATACCATAACTAGTAAAGACAACCATATCACTGAATAGAGTTATCTTCATTTGCATACCAGCCTTTTCGATTAGGAATGCTCCTATAAAATATATTCCTAAAGAAAGGGAATGCATAATTAAATTCATAATAGGATTTAATATAGAAAAGCATCTTTGATTAAATAACTGAGTATTCGTCAAGGTGTTATTGACTTCTTCAAAACGATTTTCTTGAAATTCTTCAGCATTAAAGGCACGAATTACTCTTATACCTGTTAAGTTTTCACGAGTAACACTGTTAACTTTATCAATTAATTTCTGAACACGTTCAAATCTTGGCAAAACAATGATCATAAGGATGCCAATAGTAAGTAATAGGACGCCTACTAAAACGGCTGTTAATATACTCCACTCTAAGCTTTTGTTGACAATCTTTAAAACTGCCCAAACAGCCATGATTGGGGCTTTACACAACATTTGTAGTCCCATGGCGATAATCATCTCAATTTGTGTTACATCATTGGTAGTTCGCGTTATTAAACTGCTAGTTGAAAAATTCTTGATTTCTGCCATGCCAAATTTTTCGACTTTGACAAATATTTTTTTTCGCAAAGTTTTAGTAAAGCTTGCAGATAAACGACTTGCTAGAAAACCCACAAGAACGGCGGTTGCAAGACTACCAAAGGCACAGGCAAGCATGAAGCCACCTTGTACTAATATCTCACTTAATGTACTTCCTTCAGTTTGAATAAGTCTTGTAATCTCACTCATGTAATCGGGTAATTTTAAATCTAAAAACACCTGAAATACGACAAAGGATATGCATATTATTACTAGTAAGATATCTTTTTTAGTAAAATTTTTAAATAATTTAAACATTTTCTTCCTCCTTGATATTTTCCTTCATTTTCTTCAGAACATTAATAAATATGTTTAACTCTTCATCCGATATATTTTTTATTAATTCATTATTTAAAGTTTCTAATGATATAATCATCTGATCCATTCTTTTTATAGCTTGTTCGGTATAAGTTAAAATCTTTTTTCTTCCATCTTCTTTACTTTCCTTAATGATAATATTGCCATTGTTTTCCATTTTAGTTAAAGCTTCACTTATCGCAACTTTGGAAATATGGAGTTCTCTAACTAAATCTTTAGGAGATATGGTTAAATCTTTGTGACTATAAAGATACATAAAGATACGAACTTGAAGAGGACTTGGTGGATTATTTATTTGAGCTTCTTTTCCGATTAAAAACATTTTCTTTTTAATAGAAATATCTAAATCTCTTATATAATTTAAAACACCTTTATCCATAAACATACCTTCTTACTTATTAATGCACTTATTCATTATATAGCAACCCAAAATAAAAGTAAAGTACTTAACTTTTTTTTAATACTTCACTAATTATTTTATTAATATACTTTTTAAAATATTAATTATTATATTTTTTAATAACTGTACAATTGCTATTATCTGATATCCCTAAAGTTACTGGGGCATCATCAATAAATGTCCCCGCAAGATTACATCCTCGGAAATCGCTAAAAGCGGAAAAAATATTATCGCTTGGAGACGCTGTTACGAAGCGACAATTGCTCAAATCTTTATTGTATACAGTTTGGGGATTGATTTTAGCATTGGTATGAGAAAAGTCAAGACCAGCAATATAAACATTATCAAAAAAAGTTTGAGACAAGTCAATATATCTAAGATATGGTTGAAAGCATTCTTTTATACAAGTTACACCATCTATTTTTTCAAACAAATTTTTTTCGGGTATAGATACTCTTTTTACAATATTAGTTAGGTCTCCCAATTGCTCTTGTAAGGCTATCATCTCCAAGAGTTTTTGTTGAATCTGTTTTTCTACACCTTGGATTTCTTCCATCTTTTTAACTTCAGAATGTACCTTGTCACATAGGAGATTTTCTCCGTTTGTAAGAGTACTTTTTAGGGCTTGATATTCTTCGTAATGATTATTGGGGATACGCGAAAACTTATCAATCATTTCGTAGAACGTTCCATCGGCAAAAATTCTCTCTTCATTATCATCTTTATCGAAAAAATTATCTATGTCCGTACTTCTATAAAATTTTATTTTATTTCGTCCTTTTCTATTCTTTAATAAAAAATATGTTCCTCCAAAAAAGTCATAGCACCAAAAGATATTTTTTACTAATGGAATTTCTTTAGTTTTACACTTTTCAACTATATCTTTGTAGTAGTTAAAAAGACTTTCTAATTGAGACTTTTTTGAATTTATTTTATTTAAGACATTTTCATCAAGAGATGGACTATGTGAAACTACACGATCAGAAAATAACATATATTCATCGTTGGGATTTTTACAATTATAAAAATATATGAAGCTGTTGCCAGACTTGTTCTTATCTATTTTAACTTCTAAACCGAAATCTAAAAAAATAGAGTTTAATAAGTAATCGAGACGATTTTCTAAAAATTGTAAAAAATCTCTTACTTCGTATTGAAAATAAAAAACACTTTTATCTTTATAATTGCGATTTTTTTGCCATCTTATATTATGTGATAAATATTCCTTTGCAAAAAAAGATTTTATTTTATTCATAAATATTCCCCTTTGTGTGGGATTTATTATACTATAAGAGAAATTTAATTGCAAATGTTTTGATTATACTTTTTTCACAAAAATTTCACATTTTTTTTACTTATCTCTTTCATTTTTGTTAGAGTTTTGGTATATTATTTTTATAAAAGGATGTGTGAAATGAAAAAAGGTATACTTGTTGCTTGTTTATCTCTAGTAGTATTAACATTAACTGGTTGTGGAGATGACACTGTAAAGACAATGAAGTGTTCAAGAACTATGGATCAAAGCGGAATTAAAGCTGATTTTCAATACGAAGTAACTTATAAGGGAAATGATGTAGTAACTGTTAAAACTGTTGAAAAGATGGAAACTTCCGAAGAAAATGCTAAAGCACTAGAAGAAGCAAAAAAGAATGTTGAAACTATGTATGCTGAGTACAATAAACTTGATCATTATAGCAATGAAGTAAAAGTTGAAGGAAATGTCTTAACAAGTACAACAGAAATTGATTATTCTAAAGTTGATACTGAAGCTATGATTAAACTTGATTCTGCTAATGGTAGCATAATTAAAGATGGCAAAATCAATGTTGATGATTTAAAGACTATGTATGAATCTACTGGTGCTACTTGTGAAAAATAGTTAACCAACAAAAAAGAAGATAAATATCTTCTTTTTTTGTGCTTAATCACTGAAACTTTTAAATTTTTTTTGAATTTCATCAGTAAGCAGTCTTACTTCATCTTTGGTAAATTCTTTATTTTCGTTAAATTTTGCGACTTCGACGTTAGCAGCCTTTAGCATTATATTACTTATTTCTACCTGTTCGGGTTTCGAAAACATTCTTAAGTAGACAATCTTTTTAATTCCCACTTGGATTATCTCTTTGGTACATTCTGTACAGGGAAACCACGTAATATATAATGTTGATCCTCTTAAGTCTTTTGAGTTTCCTGAATAATTTAAAATGGCATTGCGTTCAGCATGGACTACATAGAAATCTTTAACATTTTTTAAAATTCCCGTCTTTTCACCTGACGATTCCCAATCAAAAAGATTATCATCCATACCACAAGTTAATCCGTTATAGCCGATTGATAGTATCTTTTTGGTCGTTTCATCGACAATGCACGCTCCGATTTGGTTGCTAGGATCTTTACTACGCATTGATGACAAAATGGCACAGCCCATAAAATATTCATCCCAACTTAAGTATTCACTTCTCTTTTTTGACATAATATATCCTCCTATAATTACAATAATTTATCAATTAAATCATTTAGCTCTGGTATTTTATAAATGCGGTGATAACCATCAAAATGATCGTAGTATTCTAAATAAATATCCTTAGCGTTGGTATCATTTATAAAGTTAGTGAATTCTTCCGTATTGCCAATTGACTCATCAGAATATAGACAAAACGCTGTAACATTCTTTTTTATGTATTCCAAATATTCTGGCTTAACTATAGCTTGTTTCATAACATCAACTATGTAATCAGTTCTATCTAACTTAGCTTCATAAATACATCTTGGAGCAACAGCTATATAGTTTTTAGGGGTATATTTTTTTTCATAACAAAATCTTATGAAATAAGGATTGCCAATGGAATGGCAAATAACTATAGATTTTTCATTAAGTTTTCCATTTTCTAAATAGACAGATAATCTATTGCTAAATTCTTCATAAGTAGATTCTTCCCTTATAGGAAATTCTGGCATATATACGTCTATTTCTTTGGCTCCAAAGTTTTCTTTAACATCAATACCCCAAGTTCTTAAAGTATCACCGTTTAAAGAATGCAGGATAAAAATATTAGAAACTCCCATTTTTTTTGCCGTTTCATGCTCAAGGATATCAAGATATTCTTTATTCATAGCTGCCGCATGAAATCCACTTATACTTTTAATAACTGCTCCTGCCATCTTGCAAAGAAATAGACCTGGTTCATAGTCCCATGGTTTATCACTTCTAAATACAGCTCCGTGGATTCTGCCACTTGCTAAAAAAGCCATAGATACACACACTCCTCCAAAATTGCGGCGATTAGAGGAATATTTGCGCATTCTTTGCATACATGGTAAATTGTTATTTCCATCTATAGCATATAAAGTCTTTTTGATATCCACTTCTTGAACCTTAATGGGTTTATCATTCAAGTAGGCCCCGGTATCATCGGCATAATAAAATTCATTAAGGCGTGGCAAACTTATGACACTGGCAATAGTGGTACCATTTTTTACACAGGCAATTTGAATGCCCCAGAGAGGAAGATTATTGGCAAAGTTTATAGTTCCATCTATGGGATCAATAATGAAGCAATTGGAAGTTATTTGATTATTGGTATTATATTCTTCACTTACTATATCAAAATCAGGATATTCTTTCTTTATCTTATCTATTAAAAACTTTTCTATATCTAAATCAAGATTAGTTACAAGATCATATTCTCCATCTTTCTCATAAATTTTAAATTGTTGATTGCTTATTTCATTGGCCTCTTTAACAATATTCTTTATAAATTCTATCTCTTTCATATGAATCGCCTCTTTCATATATTATAGCATCTTTTATTTACAAGAAAAAGACAAGTTAGTTTAACTTGCCTTTATTTTTGTTTCTTACGAGCTATGCAAAAGAGAATTAATAAAATTACGAGAATAATTCCTAAAATTATATATAGCCATAGCTTATTTTTTGATTTTTTCTCTTTCTCTTCATTATTTTCGACAATAACGCGAGACGTAGTTATTGCATTTGATGTAGTTTTGCTACTAGCACTTGTAGTACTATTTTGCCCTTTTGTCGTAGTCTTCTTCGATGAATTTGTCGTCTTAATGGTTGTATTAGTTCCACCTGCATTATTAGTAGTGTTAGTTACATCTATTTTGTTTGTCGTTTTTTGGCTCGTTGTTTTCTTTGTTGTCGTTTTCTTAGTTGTGGTGGTAGTTGGTCTTGGTGGAATAATAATAGCATTATCATCTATCCAATTTACCTTAGCAACTATTTTACCAATATTTCCGGCTTCGTCTTGTATTTCAAAAGTGAATGAACCGTTAGATGTAAAGGTATAAGTATTTTTTCCACCATTATTTATAATAGTTGCTTCTTCAGAAAATTCTTTTATCGTTGCTGTTACAGGATTTTTAGTTTTCTTAACCGTACTGTATTCAATTTTTGCTGTTGGTGCTATTTTATCTATCCATCCAACGACAGCAGTAATTGTATTGACATTTCCGGCTTCATCTTGAATTTTAAAATCAAATGAACCATTTCTATTAAAGATATAAGACGATTTTCCATTGTTGTTAAGAATCTTTATCTTTTCACTTGGATTTGATAAGGTTGCTGTAACATTTTTATTTGTCAATGTTGAAATATCGTATACTATTTCAGCCGTTGGTAAAGTAGTATCAATCCAATCAACTTTAGTTTCAACTTTCGATACATTGCCAGCTTTATCTTGAATTTCAAATGTAAATTTGCCATTTGCAGCAAATGTATAAGTCGTTTTTCCATTATTATTGATAACAGTTATTTCTTCGCTTATATCGGTTAATTCAGCAACAACTTCGTGGTTAGTTTTTGAAGTTGTGCTATATTTCACTTTAGCAGTTGGAGCTGTCGTATCAATCCAGTCAACTTTGGCCTTAGCT